>JACDAP010000195.1 GCA_013695395.1 Solirubrobacterales bacterium | reverse complement strand
CAGCCGGTTGTAGGCGGCGAGGGTCACGTCCAGCTCGACCCCGAGCTGGTCCACGAGCGGGCTGTCGGGAATCAAGGTGAGGCCCGCGACCATGCCGACGGCCGGATCGCCGAGCGGCGCGACGATCTCCGTCACGAAGGCGGACTCCACGTCGACGTCGTTGTTGACGAGCACGATCGCCTCACCCGTCCCCACCGCCACGCCGGCGTTCACGCCGCGGCCGAAGCCGACGTTCTCCGGCAGCTCGACCAGCAGCGCCTCCGGGAACTCCGCACGGACCATGGACGCGGTCCCATCACTCGAGGCGTTGTCGACGACGACGAGCCGGTGGGAGCCGGCGGCCCGTGAGAGATGCGTCAGGCAGGAGCGCAGGACCTCGCGCCCCTCCCAGGTCACCACGACGACGTCGGTCGTCACGGGGCGACGGCCTCGCGCAGCCCCCCGGGGAGGCTCACCGGGCCGCCGCGGTCAGGTACCACTGGCCGACGAGGAACTCGGTGGAGCGCCCGCGGGTCAGGCGGTCGAGCGCCGCCCCGCGCTGCATCGCCGGATGGCTCACGCGCACGGGTGTCCAGCCGGCCTCGGTCACGGCCTCGATCAGGTCGCGCCGAGTGAACCAGCGCAGGTGCGTCGCGTCCCGGTGGCCCCATTCGGTGTACCCGAAGGTCCCCTTCAGGACGAGGTCGCGAACGAGCGAGAAGTGGCGCGCGTTCGGGACCGAGAGCTGCAGGTGCCCGCCGGGTGCAGCGAGCCCGCGGAGCGCGCGAAGCACGCTGTAGGGATCGGCCAGGTGCTCGAGCAGGTCGAGGCAGAGGATCGTGTCGAACGGGCCCTCGAGCTCCTCGAGCGCGGCCTCGATCGTCCCGGTGTGCACCACGTCGAAGCCGGCCCGCGCCCGCTCGGCCTGCTCGGGCATGAGCTCCACGCCGTGCAGCTCGCTCGCCCCCGCCGCCCGCAGGCCCGGTGCGAGCGTGCCCGCGCCACAGCCGACGTCGAGCGTGCGGCCCGCCGGCCGGGGCAGCAGCGCGACCACATCGTCGCGGGTGTTCTCGAAGTAGCCGTCGCCGGCCACCGTGTTGGGAAGGCTGCTCACGGGCGCTGACGGTAGCCCAGCCGGGGAAGACGGGCACGGAGCTCCGGAGGCAGCGCGCGAAGCGCCAGGACCGCAACGGCGAAGGCGAGGCCGCACAACGTCACGCGCGGGAGGACCGGCAGCCCCGTGAGCACCGGGGCCAGGCCGATGAGGGTGCAGATCCCCGTCCTCGCGGCAAGCGAGAGGTCCAAACGCAGCGGCACCCCCGCCCGATGCACGCCGATCGCCATCCCCGTGAAGAGGATCCCCTCGGCGATCGTGGTGGCCACCGCCGCCCCCACCGCGCCCCCTCCCCCCGCGCTGAGCAGCGGCACGAGCACCGCGGCGACCGCGAGGGCCACGAGGTTCGCCAGCACGATCGCCCGGTTGGCCCGGAGCGCAAGCAGCGTGAAGCTCACCCCCACCCCGAGGAAGGAGAACAGCAGCCCGAGACCCTGGATCCGGAGCACGTCGTAGGCGCCGACGAACTCCGGGCCGGCGACCACGTCGATCACCACCGGCGCGCCGACCCCGAGCAGCAGCGCCACGGCGATCCCGGCGGTCAGGGTGGTGTCGAGCACCCGCCCCAGGACGGCGGCCAGGCGCTCGCGATCCTCCATCGCGGCGCGCGCGAAGATCGGGAAGATCACGCCGCCGGCCAGCGCGGGGATCGCGATGAGCACTTCGACCCCCCGGAAGCCCGCCGAGAAGTACCCGGTCTCCACGGGGGTCGCGGTGAGCGACATCAGGATCACCGCGAGCCGGTAGTAGATGACCGCGACCGCGGCGGCCAGCGCGACCGGCAGGGTGTCGCGGAGCAGCAGGGCCCAGCGCTCCCAGGCGAACGAGGGGCGTAGCGGCACCGTACCGCGGACGATGAGCACGAGCGCCCCGAGCGCCGCGGCGGAGCTCACGACCTGCGCCCAGAAGAACGGCAGCAGCCGGGCGCCGAGCAGGACGAGCAGGACGACGGCCAGCGCGTTCACGGCCTGGCGCCCGACGTCGACCACTGTGATCCAGCCCTGGCGCAGCTCGGCGGTCAGCGGGATCCCGAGCGCGTGCTGGAGCGCCCCGAGGAGCACCGCACCGCCCATGATCGCCGTGCCGGCCACGAGCGTCGGCGAGTACCCCGCGAGGACCGCGAAGAGCACCGCGCCGATCGCCCCCAAGCTGGTGAGCGCGACCCGCAGACCGAGCAGATCCCGCATCATCGTCCGCCGGTCCTCGCCGCTGCGCGTGGCGTACTCGCGTACGCCGATCACGGTCAGCCCCGCGTCGGCGAGCCCGGCCGCGAGCAGGGCCAGGGACTGGATCGCCACGAAGCGACCCGCGTCCTCCGGGCCGAGGTGGCGGAAGAGCACCGCCGCCGAAGCGAGCCCGAGCAGGGAGCCGAGCCCGTAGCCGCCGAGCCGGGTCGCGACGCCGCGGACCGCGAGCCCGCCCGCGGACTCGGCGGCGACGAGGTC
>JACDAP010000179.1 GCA_013695395.1 Solirubrobacterales bacterium | reverse complement strand
CGCGAACAGAGAGGACGCCGCCGACCTCTCCCCCGTCCGTGACGATGAGGTGGCGGAAGCCACCGTCCACCATCGCCGCCGCGGCGGCCTCCAACGGCCAGTCCGGCGCCGCGAAGACGACGTTCGTGGTCAGGTGGTCCCCGACGAGCTCGCTGTCCGGGTCCTGCCCCTTGCCGAGGGAGGTGAGCAGATCGCGCTCGGTCAGGATGCCCGGACCGGCCTGGTCCGGGTCGATCACGATCGCCGCGCCCACGCCGCGCTCCGCCATCAGGCGAGCTGCAGCGCGCAGGGTGTGGCCCGGACCCACCGTGAGGACAACCGTGCTCATTCCGTCGCGTACTTGCATTGCTGGGTAAGCCTCCCTGACTTGTGACGAATGTTGCGTGGACGCCTTGTCGAAGGTACCGGAGCACCCGGCGCGACGGCAAGTGGAAACGCGCCAACTCTTCGGTACCATGACGCTGGGGTCATCCTCTTTCGGACCATCGGGCGTAGTCCTAGGTATGCAGCGACCGGCCACCATCCGCCACCGCACAAGCCTCTACGAGGACGCCGCCGCGATCGTGGCGGAGGAGTACGGAGGTGACCTCTCGCTCGACGACATCGCGCGTCGTGTCGCCTCGTCCCGGCGTCAGCTGCAGCGGGCCTACGCGGAGATCGGCCGCACCACCTTCCGCGAGCACCTCACCGCCGTGCGCATGGACCGCGCTGCAGAGATGCTGACCGGCCGGGGCCTGACCGTCCGAGAGGTCGCGCACCGCGTCGGCTACCGGCAGGCGGCCCAGTTCGCCAAGGCGTTCCGCCGCCACCACGGCGTCGCCCCCTCGGACTTCCGCGCCGGGCGCCGTCAAGAGAGCTTGGACATCGGGCTCTCCCGCGCCGCCTGAGCGATCACCGTGGCTGCGGCCGCAGGGTCGTCGAGTCCCGGCGAGGCGCCCGCAGCACCTGATCGGGGCCTCCTCTCGACACGGCGTCCCCGCTCGTCGGTAGGGTCGGCGCATGGAGCAGAGGCGTGGCGGCCGCAACAGCCGTCGGATGGTCGTCGAGATGTTCGTGCTCGGCACGATCGCGTCCCTGATCGGCATCGCCATCGGTCTCGCGATCGACTGGTTCCCCGAGGCGGCCTCGACGCAGGCCGGGCCGATCGACACGCTGTGGGACGTCCTGGTGATCGTCTCGGTACCGATCTTCGTCGGGGTCACCATCATCGTGATCTACGCCGCGCGGCTGTTCCGCGAGCGTCCGGGCGAGGAGGGGCTCGACGGCCCTCCCATCCACGGCAACACCAAGCTCGAGGTCATCTGGACGACGATCCCAGCGATCCTGCTGCTCGCGCTCTGCACCTACGCCTTCGTGGTGCTCCGGGACATCGAGGAGGCGCCCGCCAGCGCCGCCGGGCCCGAGCTGAGGGTGGCGGTGCGCGGCGAGCAGTTCGCCTGGACCTACACCTACGCAGGGTCCGACGGCAAGAAGGTCAGCACGACGCGCCTGTTCCTCCCCAAGGGCCGCTCCGTCGACTTCGACGTCACCGGCAAGGACGTCATCCACGACTTCTGGGTCCCGGCCTTCCGTATGAAGGTCGACGCCGTGCCGGGGATCACCACCGGCTACCGCGTCACCCCGACCAGGCTCGGGACCTTCCCGGTCGTCTGCGCCGAGCTCTGCGGCCTCGGTCACGCGTACATGCGCTCCGAGGCCGAGGTGATGGAGCCTGCCGCCTTCGACGCCTGGCTCGCCAAGGAGAGCGAGGAGTCCAACGCGCCGGCCGGCGGGGAGGCGGAGGGCGGCGATGGCGCCACCGCCTCGGCCGACGGCAAGACGATCTTCACGGACGGCACCGACAACGGCGCGCTCGGCTGCGGCTCCTGCCACCAGCTCGCCGATGCCGGGACGGCCGAGGGCATCGGCCCGAACCTCGATGAGGTGCTCCCCGGGCAGACCGCCGAGGAGATCGAGGCCTCGATCGTCGACCCCGAGGCGAAGATCACCCCGGGCAAGCCCGCCGGCGTCATGCCCGGCAACTACGGGGACGTCCTGAGCCCGGCCGAGCTCGAAGCGGTCGTCACCTACCTCTCCGACTCAACGAAGAAGTGAGCTGCTGATGTCGATCACCCCCCGTCAGCCCGGCTGGACCCGAGCGGGCATCTACTGCCTCTACGGCGTCGCGTTCGCGTTCGCGCTCTCGATCGCCACGCGGGCCGGCCTGAGCTACGACCCGCTCGTCGACGGCGAGTCGGTCCTGCGTATCGCGCTGCTCGGCGTCCCGTTCTTCTTCCTGGTCGGTCTCGGCCTGTTCACCTACTGGTTCCGCTGGGCCGCCGGTGCCCCGACGATCCCCGAGGACCACTCGGGACATGGCGCGAAGAGCTGGAAGAGCTACCTCTACCCGAACACCGATCACAAGGTCATCGGGATCCAGTACGTCGTCACGTCGTTCTTCTTCATGTTCGTCGGCGGCCTGATGGCGATGCTGATTCGGGCCGAACTCGCCGCGCCGGGCCGCCAGTTCGTCGATGCGAACACGTACAACGGCCTCTTCAGCGTCCACGCGTCGCTCCTGATCTTCCTGTTCATCATCCCGGTCTTCGCGGGGCTCGCGAACTACGTGCTACCGCTGATGATCGGCGCGCCGGACATGGCCTTCCCGCGGCTGAACGCCTTGTCGTTCTGGCTGCTTCCCGTGGCCGGCACGATGATGATCGCCTCGTTCTTCGCGCCCGGCGGCTCGTTCGCCAGCGGCTGGACGGCGTACGCACCCCTCTCGACGAGCGCGCCGATCGGCCAGGAGTTCTTCACCATCGGGGTCCAGTTCGCCGGCGCGAGCTCGATCGCGACCGCGCTGAACTTCCTGGTCACGATCATCACGATGCGCGCGCCGGGGATGTCGTTCTTCCGGATGCCGCTGCTCGTCTGGGCGAACTTCTCGACCTCGCTGCTGGTCGTCATCGCCACACCGTTCGTCGCCGCCTCACAGTTCTTCGTGCTGCTGGACCGCTCGCTCGGCTTCAACTTCTTCGACGCCGGCCAGGGCGGCGACGTGCTGATGTACCAGCACGTCTTCTGGTTCTACTCCCACCCGGCGGTCTACATCATGATGCTGCCGGGCTTCGGGATCGTCTCGGAGATCCTCGCGGTCAAGTCGCGCAAACCGGTCTTCGGCTACCGGATGATGGCCTTCTCGCTGCTGGCGATCGTCGTGCTCGGCTTCACCGTGTGGGCCCACCACATGTTCGTCAGCGGCATGCAGTCGTGGATCCGCGTGCCGATGATGGTGACCACGGCGATCATCGCCGTGCCGACGGGCATCAAGATCTTCTCCTGGCTGGCCACGATGTGGCACGGCGTGCTCAAGCTCGACACGCCGATGCTCTTCACGCTGGGCTTCCTGACCATGTTCGTGCTGGGCGGGATCTCCGGGGTCATGCTCGCGATGATCCCGCTGACGATCCACGTCTCGGACACGTACTTCATCGTCGCCCACATCCACTACGTGCTCTTCGGCGGCTCGCTCTTCACGATCTTCGCCGGCGTCTACTTCTGGTTCCCGAAGATGACCGGTCGGATGTACGACGAGCGACTCGGGAAGCTCCACTTCTGGATGACGTTCATCTTCTTCAACGCCACCTTCGCCCCGATGCACCTGATCGGCGTGCAGGGGATGCCGCGGCGGGTCGCCGACTACGCCGAGCAGTTCGCGACCTGGAACCTCGTGATCTCGCTGGCCGCCTTCGGCACCGGGATCTCGACCTTGATCTTCGCGTACAACATGATCGCCTCGTGGCGGGGCGGGCCACGGGCGACCGGGAACCCGTGGCGCTCGCTCACGCTCGAGTGGCAGGTCACCTCCCCGCCCCCCGTCTTCAACTTCGACGAGATCCCGACCGTCGTTGGCGGCCCCTACGAGTACGGCGTGCCCGGCGCGGTGCACGGGGTCTTCGGCGGGAGCGGGACGACGGCGGAGCCAACCCAAGAGCCGGCCGAGAGCGCCGGCACCCCATCGACCTAGGAGCCACGGCACCCGACATGCGGACCATCCTCGTCATCGCCAGTCAGACCATCGGCGGCGCCAAGCTGCTCGAGACCATCAAGGCCAAGGTCGACGCCGCCGGAGGCGATGCGCGCGTCGTGCTGGCCGTCCCCCAGACCGCGCCCCGCCATGGCAACATCATCTACGCCGACGCCGTCTTCGAGGCCGCCCAGGTGCGCGTCGACCTGGCCCGGCGCTTCTTGCGCGCGGCCGGGATCAACGCCGTCGGCGACGTGGGCGACGACGATCCGTTCACCGCGACCATGGATGCGGTGCGCGAGCATCATCCGGACGAGATCGTCCTCTCGACGCTGCCGGCCACGTCGTCGGGCTGGCTGCGACGAGACCTGGTCGAGCGGATCCGCGACGAGAGCGGCCTGCCGGTCGAGCACGTCGTCGTCGACCTCTTGAACGAGGGCCTTCCGTTCAAGGTGACGCTCGTGGTCGCCAACCGGACCGCCGCCGACGACGGCCTCCTGGATCGCCTGGCCGAACTGGCCGACGAGGGCGAGACGCAGCGGCTGTTCATCGCCTGCGTGCCGCTGGAGGACGGCCACGGCCGCGCCGCCGCGATGGCCCGGAGCCGGAAGGCCCAGGTCGTCGACCGGATCACCGCGGCCGGCCACCTCGCGGCGGGGATCGTCGGCGACCCGGACCCCTACACCGCCGTGATGAACGCACTCGAGTTCTTCCGCGTCGACGACATCGTGATCTCGACGCTGCCCGCGACCCGCTCCGGTTGGCTACGCGCGGACCTCATCGAGCGGGTCGGCAGCGCCTCCGGCAAGCCCGTGATCCACGTCGAAGCCGCGCCCGCCCGCGTCGCGGCGGGCACGTAGGAGCCCACCTGATGGACGCCGCCCTGCCGGTCACCGGCACGACCACTCACGAGGAGCACCACGGGCCGCCCGAGGCCAACCGCAGCTCGCGGGTGGATCCACAGATGCTCGGCATGCTGCTCTTCATCATCTCGGAGATCATGGTCTTCGGGGCCTTCTTCACGGCCTACTTCTTCGTCCGGATCGTCGGCGACAACCCTTGGCCGGCCGAGGGCACCGAGCTCCCGAAGCTGATCGCGGGCATCAACACGGCGATCCTGCTCTCGAGCTCGCTGACGCTCCACTGGGCGCAGACGAGCGTCAAGAACGGCAACCGCCGCGGCCTGAAGGTCGGGATGCTCACGACCTTCCTGCTCGGGGCGACCTTCCTGCTCGTGCAGATCAACGAGTACGTGAACATCGGCTTCGCGCCCTCCGACCACGCCCAGGGCTCGATCTTCTACGGGCTGACCGGGCTGCACGGCGCCCACGTCTTCATCGGACTGATCCTGCTGGCGATCGTCACGGTACGCGCCTTCCGGGGGCACTTCTCGGAGAAGGAGCACGCCGGCCTCGAGATCCCCGGGATCTACTGGCACTTCGTCGACGTGATGTGGGTCGTCGTGTACACGAGCGTCTACATCGTCTAGCGCTGGAGCTGCCCGTGCAGAACCCGCTCCGCAGTGAGGACGCCGCCTTCCGGCTGCTCCTCGGTGTCGCCGCCGTGTGCGCGGTGATCATCCTCCTGGTCGTCGTCGGCCGCGCGGTGCTCTGAGCGCGGACGAGCGTGACGTGAAGCCGCCGCGAGCTCACTTGACCGTGAGCGTGCCCTCCATGCCCGCCTCGCGGTGGCCGGTCACCGAGCAGTAGAAGGCGTAGGTGTCCGGCGAGAAGTCCGCGGTGAAGTCGGTGGTGCCCTGCTCGATGACGTCGGTCTCGCCCTTCTGGTCGATCACGACGTTGTGGGGCACGCCCGAGTCGTTCTCCATGACGACCTTGAGTGCGCCGGCCTCCGCCGAGGCAGCATCCGCGGTGTAGATCAGCCCACCGCCGGGGTCGGCGACGATCGTGAGCGTCCCCCCTTCGGCGACGTACGGCTCACCGCCGCCGGCCTTCTCGACGGCGGAGCCGAGCAGCCCCTGGTCCTCGCCCTTCTTGGAGACGACGGCCGCCACGTAGGAGGCGATGTCGTCGGCCTCGGACCCCTCGGCCAGGTCGGCCGGCATCGTGCCGGTCCCCGTGCTGCCGCGCTGCGAGGGGAAGTCGATCTGCTTGCGGACGACGCCGCGGACGCCGCCTCTGCCGAGGCCGTCATCCAGGCTGGGACCGAACGCGGCGTCGAGGTTCGGGCCGGTAACCCCCTTGGTCCCGGCCCGGTTCAGGATGTGGCAGGAGCCGCACTTCTGGACGAACGCCTGCTTTCCTGCGATCTGGTCGGCGTCCCGCTCCTTGACCGAGCAGGCGGAGAGCCCCAGGGCGGCCGAGACGGCACCGGCGGAGAGGACGAGATGGGCGACGGTGCGGGGACGGGTGGCGCGCGGCATGGTCTGCGGACCCTAACCGAGACCGCGGCGGGAGCGATGCAATCGCTCGACCCCGGCCGCACGGTCCGGCCGCACGGCGTCCGGGCCGCGCGCTACGCTGGCGCGCGTGATCCGTCGTCAGCGCTATCGCCTGCGCACCCCCTCCACCGGCCGTGAGGTCCTGATCGAGGCCGAGCCGGGCAAGACTTACCGCGACCGGGACACCGGCGAGCCGCTCGAGGTCGTCGGCAAGGTGCTCCCGCTCGTCGAGTCCTCGACGTCGCAGCTGCCCTGGGCGGTCGAGAACCTCCGCTTCTGCCCGCACTGCGACCAGATGGTCGAGAAGGACCTGAACGACTGCCCCTACGACGGGCGACGCATGGGGCCGCTGGTCCCCGCGCAGTAGCGCACGCCATGGTCCGCCGCCTCGTCGCCCTCCTGAGCTGCCTGCTCGTCGCGGGCGGGCTCGCCGCCTGCGGCGGCACCGAGCTGACCGGCGACGTCGTGCCGAAGGACACCCCCGAGCTCACCCCGCCGCCCATCGAGCTCGGCGACGCGCCGGCAGCGGCCGACGACACTGCCGGCGACACCGGGACGAGCGGCGCCACCGGGACGACCGGTGACAGCGGCAGCGACACGTCCACGGACTCCTCCGCGTCGGGCGGCTCCGCCACGTCCGCCGCTCCGGCTACACCGGCCCCCGCGGCCACAGCCGCGCCGGCGGCCCCCGCCGCTCCTGCCGCACCCGCCACCGGCGGTGCTGGAACCGGC
>JACDAP010000173.1 GCA_013695395.1 Solirubrobacterales bacterium | reverse complement strand
ATGCTGATGTCGCGCTCCGAGTTCCTCACCCCATACACGCCCTACCAGCCGGAGATCTCCCAGGGCGGGCTGCAGGTCATGTTCGAGTACCAGACCGCGATCAGCGAGCTGACCGGTCTCGCAGTCTCCAACGCCTCGGTCTACGAGGGTCCAAGCGCCGTGGCCGCTGCCGGCTACCTCGCGAAGCTCACCAACGGCAAGGGCCGCTTCGTCGCCTCCGCCGGGCTCCACCCGCACTCGCTGGAGACCCTGCGCACCTACGCGCACGGCTACGACATCGAGGTCGTCGAGGTCCCGCTCAAGGACGGCGTCACCGACCCTGAGGCCTGGGCCGCCGCGATCGACGACGACACGAGCGCCGTCTTCTTCGCCCAGCCGAACTTCCTCGGCGCGGTGGAGGACGCGAGCGCCTTGAGTGACGCCGCGAAGAACTCCCCGGCCGTCGTGGTCGCCCAGGTCGACCCGATCACCCTCGGCGTCCTCGCCCCTCCCGGCGAGTGCGGCGTCGACGTCTGCGTCGGCGAGGGCCAGTCGCTCGGCCAGCGCCTGGACTTCGGCGGGCCGTCCTTCGGCTTCTTCGCCGCCACCGAGGCCTACCTGCGCCGGATGCCCGGCCGCATCGCGGGGGAGACCAAGGACGTCGACGGCCGTCGCGGCTTCGTGCTCACGCTGCAGACCCGTGAGCAGCACATCCGCCGCGAGAAGGCGACCTCGAACATCTGCACCGCGCAGGCGCTCAACGCGCTCGGGGGCGTCGTCTACCTGACCTGGCTCGGCAAGGGCGGCCTGGTCGAGCTCGGCGAGCTGCTCGTGCAGCGCACCCACTACGCGCGGGAGACACTCAGCGCGCTCGACGGGGTCGTAAAGGCCCACGAGCAGCCGGTCGTGCGCGAGTTCGCGCTCACGCTGGACGTCGCCGACAGCCACGCCGTGGTCGCCCGCTGCCAGGCCGAGGGCGTCAACCCCGGCCTGGCGCTCGAGGACGGCGGCCTGCTCGTCGCGATCACCGAGCAGCGCACGAAGGCCGACATCGACCGCCTCGCCGAGGTGCTCGCCGCCGCGGTGGCCGCCGAGCGAGCCGGCGCCGGACAGGAGGTCGCGGCATGACCCTCGTCAACGAGAACCGCCTCCACGGCGACCCGGGTGTGGAGCACGAGCCCCTCCACCACGACGTCCCGACCGCGCCGTCGCAGGAGAGCGCTCTGCAGCGCGAGGTCGCCACCACGATCTTCGAGAAGGGCGCACCCGGCCGCCGGGCCTTCCAGTGCCCCGACATGGACGTTCCCGTCGTCCGAGACCTGATCCCGACGGCGATGCGGCGCAGTGAGCCCGCCCGCCTGCCCGAGGTCTCCGAGCCCGAGCTCGTCCGCCACTACGTGCGCCTGTCCAAGCGCAACTACGACCTCGACTCGGGCTTCTACCCGCTCGGCTCGTGCACGATGAAGCACAACCCGCGGCTGCACGAGCGGGTCGCGGCGCTCCCCGGCCACGCCCGCCTCCACCCGCTGCAGAGCGCCGAGCATGCCCAGGGCGCGCTCGAGCTGATGCACAACCTCGAGCACGCGCTCGGCGAGGTCGCGGGCCTCCCGCACGTCTCGCTCCAGCCCTCCGCGGGCTCCCACGGCGAGCTGCTCGGCGTCCTGCTCACCCGCGCCTACCACGAGTCACGCGGCGAGCGGCGCGTGAAGGTCCTCACCCCGGACACCGCGCACGGCACGAACCCGGCGACGGTGACGATGGCGGGCTTCGAGGTCGTCCGCGTGGCCACGAACGAGCACGGCGGCGTCGACGTCGACGATCTCCGCGCGAAGGCCGACGACCAGGTCGCCTGCCTGATGCTCACGAACCCGAACACGCTCGGGATCTTCGACCCGAACATCGAGGAGATCGCGAAGATCGTCCACGACGTCGGCGGCACGCTCTACTACGACGGCGCGAACCTCAACGCGGTCATGGGCATCTCCCGGCCGGGCGACATGGGCTTCGACATCGTCCACTACAACCTGCACAAGTCGTTCACGCAGCCGCACGGCGGCGGTGGCCCGGGCTCCGGCCCGATCGCGGTGAGCGACCGCCTCGCGCCGTTCCTCCCGAAGCCGGTTCTGGAGAAGAGGGACGACGGTACGTTCTTCCTCGACTCCGACCGGCCCGAGTCGGTCGGTCGCCTGCGCGGCTTCCAGGGCAACTACGGCTGCTTCGTGCGCTCCTACGCCTACATCTGCTCGCTCGGGGCCGAGGGCCTCAAGGACGCCAGCGAGACCGCGGTGCTGAACGCCAACTACCTGCTCGCGAAGATCCGCCAGCTCGACACCGACCAGCGGGTCCCACTTGCGTTCGGCGAGCTCTGCATGCACGAGTTCGTCCTCTCGGGAGCCCCGATGAAGAAGGCGCTCGGGATCCGCACGCTCGACCTGGCCAAGCGGCTGCTCGACCACGGCTACCACCCGCCGACGGTCTACTTCCCGCTGCTCGTCGACGAGGCGCTGCTGATGGAGCCGACCGAGACCGAGACGAAGGAGACGCTCGACGCCTTCGCCGCCTCGATGGTCGCGATCCTCACCGAGGCCGCCGAGGACCCCGAGGTCGCCAAGAACGCGCCCTACACGACGCCGGTGCGTCGGCTGGACGAGGCGGGGGCGGCGAAGAAGCCGGTCATCCGCCAGCCGCTGGGGTAGCGGCCGGCAGCAGTCCTGCTGGTACGCACGCGCTAGCGTCGCGCGTCGCATGCGGATCTTCAGCGGCATCCAGCCCACCGGCGCCAAGCACCTCGGCAACTACATCGGGGCCATCCGTCAGTACGTCGACGGGCAGGACCGGGGCGACCCGGCGATCTACTGCATCGTCGACCTCCACGCGATCACCGTGCCCTACGAGCCCGCGCAGTTGCGCGAGCGGGTGCTCGACACCGCTGCGACGCTCCTGGCCGCGGGCCTCGACCCGGCGCGCTGCGTGCTCTTCCGCCAGGGGGACGTGCGCGAGCACTCCGAGCTCAGCTGGCTGCTGACGAGCGTGACCGCGGTGGGGGAGCTCAACCGGATGCACCAGTTCCGCGACAAGTCGAGCGCCCAGCGCGAGCTCGTGAGCGCGGGGCTGCTCTTCTACCCGGTGCTGATGGCCGCCGACGTGCTCGCCTACCGCGCGCACGAGGTGCCGGTCGGCGAGGACCAGCGCGAGCACATCGAGCTGATGCGCGAGGTGGCGCGGCGCTTCAACGCGCGCTTCGGCGAGGGGTTGCTCGAAGTGCCCGAAGGCCGGATCCCCACGGTCGGCGCCCGGGTGATGGACCTGCAGGAGCCGACGCGGAAGATGTCGACGACCGGTGGCTCGGCCGAGGGGACGATCTACGTGCTCGACGAGCCGAAGGCGATCGAGAAGAAGCTCAAGCGCGCGGTGACCGACTCCGAGGACCCGTTCACGATCCGCCGTGATCCGGCGACCAAGCCGGGGGTGACGAACCTGATCGACCTGACGGCCGTGGCCCGCGGGACGAGCGCCGAGGAGGTCGTGGCCTCGCTGGAGGGTGCGCGCGGCTACGGGGACCTGAAGCTCGCCGCGGCCGAGGCTCTCACCGCGATGCTCGTGCCCGTCCGGGAGCGCTACGTGGAGCTGCGCGCCGACGAGCCCGCGCTCGAGGCGGTGCTCGCCGAAGGAGCGGAGAAGGCCCGGGCGCTCGCCGCTCCAGTCCTCGCGGATGTCAGGGCGGCGATGGGCTTCTCGTGAGAAGGGCTATCTGAGCCGGGGGTCGATCCTCTCGATGCCGCGGCCGTCGAGGTAGCGGTCGTAGAGGGCCGAGCGGTTGCCGCTAG
>JACDAP010000165.1 GCA_013695395.1 Solirubrobacterales bacterium | reverse complement strand
CCGCCGAGCTGGCCGGCGCGCCCGCGAGCCCCGCTCTGGAGCAGGCCGGCCAGGCCGTCATCGTGCAGGTGGGACCGGGCCGGGGAGGCATCGTCGCGGTGGCCTATGAACACCAGCAGCGGGCCGAGCGGGCCGACGATGCCCAGCTGCGTCGCTTCGTCGAGTACTGGCTCGGCCGCGGCGCATGATGTAGTAGCGCCTTGCGCATCGCCCTGGCCCAGATCAACCCGACCGTCGGGGACCTCCCCGGCAACGAGCAGCTGATCGCCGTCCGCATCGCGGAGGCGCGCGAGGCGGGTGCCCAGCTCGTCCTCTTCCCCGAGCTCGCGATCACCGGCTACCCGCCCGAGGACCTCCTCTTCAAGGAGCACTTCCTCGCCGCCGCCCGGGCGAGCGTGGAGCGGCTCGCGGCGGCCTGCGAGGGCATCGCCGCGGTCATCGGCTTCCCGGAGCGCGACGACGACGTCTACAACGCCGCCGCGGTCTGCGCGAACGGACGGATCGTCGGGATCTACCGCAAGCTGCGCCTACCCAACTACGGCGTCTTCGACGAGCTGCGCTACTTCCAGAGCGGAACCGACCCGATGCTCGTGGAGATCGACGGCGTGCTCGTGGGACTCACGATCTGCGAGGACATCTGGGTCCCGGGCGAGCCGCTGGCCTCCGAGACGCTCGCGGGCGCGCGTCTGGTCGTCAACATCTCCGCCTCCCCGTTCAGCGCGGGCAAGGCGATGCAGCGGGAGCGGATGCTCGCGCAGCGGGCGCGCGACTCGCTCTGCGCTGTGGCCTTCTGCGCGCTGGTCGGCGGCCAGGACGAGCTCGTCTTCGACGGTTCGAGCGTCGTGCTCGACCACCGCGGCACGCCGATCGCGCGGGCCCCCCAGATGGCCGAGCACCTCCTCGTCTGTGACGTGGACACCGAGGCGCCCGGCGCCGCGCGGCTGAAGGACTCGCGCCCGCGAGCGGCCGTGCGGGCCCAGCGGCCGAGCGTCCACCGCGTCCCGGCGATCGCCTCGGGCGCGGAGGTCCTCGGCCCGTCGGCGGAGCGCCAGGTCGGAGGCGAGACGTTCCCGACCCTGGACGAGCTCGACGAGGCCTACGCCGCGCTCGTGCTCGGCACGCGCGACTACGTGGAGAAGATCGGATTCGCAAAGGTGACCCTCGGCGTCTCCGGCGGCGTGGACTCGGCGCTCGTGCTGCTCGTGGCCGTGGACGCGCTTGGTCCGGAGCGGGTCGTCGCGGTGACGATGCCGTCGCGCTTCTCGAGCGAGGGCACCCAGGCGGACGCCCGAACCCTCGCCGTCAACCTGGGCTGCGAGCTGCTCACGCTGCCCATCGCCGGGCCGATGGGCGCGTTCGACGAGGTGCTCACCGACGCGTTCGCGGGTCGCGAGCCCGACCTGACCGAGGAGAATCTGCAGGCGCGGATCCGCGGCAACCTGCTGATGGCGCTCTCGAACAAGTTCGGCTGGCTCGTGCTCACCTGCGGCAACAAGTCGGAGATGAGCGTCGGGTACTCAACGCTCTACGGAGATTCGGCGGGTGGCTTCGCGGTGATCAAGGACGTGCCGAAGACGCTCGTCTACCGGCTCGTCGCCCACCGCGCCGCGCGCGATCCGGAGAATCCCGTGCCGTCGGAGATCGTCACGCGGCCGCCGACGGCCGAGCTGCGGGAGGACCAGCGCGACGACGACTCGCTGCCGCCGTACGAGGTCCTCGACCCGATCCTGCAGGGGTACGTCGAGGAGGATCTCGGGCGCGACGCACTCGTGGCGCTCGGGCTCCCCGAGGCCGACGTGGACCGGGTCATCCGGCTCGTCGACCTCGCGGAGTACAAGCGGCGGCAGATGCCGCCGGGCATAAAGATCACCCCCCGCGCCTTCGGTCGCGACCGGCGTCTGCCGATCGTCAACCGCGCGGGGGGCTGATCTGGACGCGCGCGGCCCGGACGGGGGTCCGGCCGCTGCGCGTCATCAGCTGCGTTTCAGCGTGTCCTTGACCTTGTCGGCGGCGCCGCCGACCTTGTCCTTGACGCTGCCCGTCGCCTTGTCGACCTTGCCCTCGTTCTTCAGGCTCTTGTCGTTCGTGAGGTCGCCGGCGGCTTCCTTGGTGCGGCCCTTCAGGTCGTCTTTGGTTCCGTCGGACACGTAGGTCTCCTTCGTCGTGGGGTTCGTAGCCGGTCTTACCCGACCTGCCGACGACGAACCGTCTCAGGTGTCCGGCAGCTCGCGCACGGCGATCGTCATCCGCACGAGCGCGCACAGGCGGTCCTCGTCGTCGGTGATCTCGACCTCCCAGACCCAGGTGGTGCGTCCGCGGTGGCGTCGGCGGGCGACCGCGTGGATCGTTCCCTCGAAGATCGGGCGCAGGAAGCTCGTCTGATTGGAGAGGCCCTGGGCGCTCATCCCGTCGGGGTAGACGGCCTGCGCGGTGGCCATCGAAGTCAGCGACTCGGCGATCGAGGCGTAGACGCCGCCGTGCACAAGGCCCATCGGCTGCTTGACGGCGTCACGGACGACGACCTGGGCCCGTGCCTCCTGAGGCCCGTGGGAGAGGATCTCCAGCCCGTAGAGCGCGTCGAAGGTCTGCTCGATCGGGATCAGCGACTGCATTGTGAAGACCATATGTGCTCTGGGCGCCTGTCTCGGTGCCGCTCGTTAGGCTGACGGGCGATGCCAGCATTCGACACGCTCGCCCCGGATCAGAAGGCGGTCCTCCAGCTCCTGCTCAAGCAGGGCAAGACCTACGAGGACATCGCCACGCTCCTGCGCCTGGACGCCACGAGCGTGCGCGAGCGCGCGCTCGACGCGCTCGACGCACTCGGCGCGGATATCAGGGGTGCCGCGGAGCTCGACTCCGCCCGCCAGGACGAGCTGGCCGACCACCTCCTGCTCCAGCAGACCGCGTCCGAGCGAGCCTCGACCCGCTCGTTCCTCGAGCTCTCCGCCCCGGGGCGCGCCTGGGCCCGCGGCGTGAGCGCGGAGCTGCGGCCGATCGGCGGAGACGCGCTGCCCGAGATCCCCGCCGAGCCAACCGAGGTTGCGGAGGCCTTCGGCGCGCTCGAGGAGCGTGCCGTCGCCCGTGAGCGCCAGCAGAGCTCATCGCGGCTCGGCGGCGTGCTCGTGCTCGGCGCCGTCGGCATCGTGATCGTCCTCGGCGTGTTCCTGCTGGTCCGCGGCGGCGACGACGACCCCGCCGACCCGGTCACCCAGGGCGCGAGCTCCTCCACCGGGCAGAGCTCCGGGGCGAGCGGGGCGAGCGGGGCGACCTCGGTGGCGGGCACGGACTTCCCCCAGCAGCAGATCAACCTCGAGCCGCCGAACAAGGACTCCAAGGCGCTCGGGTACGCGCTGCTCGCCGAGGGCGGCTTCTCGTTCCTGGCCGAGGGGCTGCCCGCGTCGAACATGTACTTCGTCTGGTTGACGAAGGGATCGGGCAAGGCCGACGCGCTGCCGATCGGCTTCGCCACCTACGACAAGGATTCCAAGCGGCTGGCCGGCGCGATCCCGGCGCTGCCCGAAGGCTCCGACCAGTACGACTCGATCATCGTCACACGCGAGAAGAGCGAGTCCCCCAGCGCACCGGGGAGCATCGTGCTCCGCGGGGGAATCAAGCAGAGCTAGCGGGCGCTCAAAGCAGCTCGGCCAGAGCGTCGAGGCCCTGGTCGAGCTGCTTGCGCATCGCACCGCGGACCATGAAGCCGCCGAACCGGGCCATGCCCGACGGCGTCTGGTCGAGTTCCACGGTCAGCTTCGTCCCGCCCCCCTCGACGGGCGCCACGACGCAGCGTTTGCTCGCCTTGGAGAAGATCCGCTCGAAGGGCGTGCCCTCGAGCTGCTGGACGACCCGGATCTCCTGCTCGTCCTCGAGCGCGGCGATCCGGAAGTCGGCCCGGACGGTCCGGCCCTTGGTCGTCTTGTAGACCTCCGTGAAGCCGGCGGCGTCCACCGACTCGACGCGCTCGACCCGCGGCCACCAGCGGGCGAGCTGCCCGGGGTCGCCGACGATCGCCCACACGTCCGGGGGCGCAGCCGCGACGGTGCGGGAGCGGGAGACCTTCACTCGGCGTCGTAGGCGAGGAGGGCGTGCACGTCGTAGCCCTCGAGCGCGGCGCGGCCCGGCAGGAACGCGAGCTCGATCAGGAACGAGCAGCCGAGCACGCCGCCGCCGCTCTGCTCGACGAGGGAGCAGAGCGCGCGCGCCGTCCCGCCGGTGGCGAGCAGGTCGTCGTGGACCAGGACCCGCGCCCCGCCTGTGATCGCGTCGTCGTGGAGCTCCAGCGCGTCCGAGCCGTACTCGAGCTGGTATTCGGCGCGAACCGTCGACCAGGGGAGCTTGCCCGGCTTGCGGGCGAGCACGAAGCCGGCGCCGAGCTCGCGCGCCACGGCCGGTCCGAGCAGGAAGCCACGGGCCTCGGCCGCGATCACCACGTCGACCTGCCCGTGGGTCTCGCGGGCGTGGTCGGCGAGCGCCCCCACCGCATGGTCGAGCGCCGCCGCGTCGGACATGATCGGCGTGATGTCCTTGAAGACGATCCCCGGCTTGGGGAAGTCCGGAATGTCGCGGACGAACGCCGCCAGGTCGACCGGGGCGCTCACGGGCCCGCGAACCGGCGTAGGTCGCGGATGAGCAGCAGGTGCTTGAGGTGGGTGGTCACCGCGGCGAGGTTCTCCAGGGTCTCGACGGCCTCGCGGCGGCGCTCCGCGTTGTGCGAGCGCAGCGCCGGCGCGAGGATCTGCTGCAACAGCGCCGCCTCCCGGTCGGCCGAGGTGCGGAAGGCACGCAGGTTGCGCCCGCCGACCCCGTAGCGGGCGAGCTGAGCGGCGGTCCGCACGATCTCCCGATCGGTCTCGTCGTAGTAGACGGTGCCGCCGCGGGGATCTCCCTTGATCACCCCGAACTCCTCGAGCTCGGCGATCATCTTCGGCTCGGCACGGGTCTCTTCGACAACCTCCTCGAGCGAAAAGAGCGCGCCACTCTCCCTGACCGAGACGCTCGCGCGACGACGGCGGCGGGTCTCGATGTCGGCCTCGCTCTCCTGCGGCACCTGGTCACGCCCCTCGCGGTCGGCGCCGCCGGCCAGCTCGGAGCGGATGATCCGGAGGGGCAGGAACTCGTCGCGCTGCAACCGCAGGATCGTGCGCAGGCGCTGCACGTCCTCGGCTGAGTAGAGCCGGTACCCGCCGGGGGTGCGCCGCGGCGTGAGGAGCTTCTGATCCTCCAGGTAGCGGATCTTGGAGATCGTGATGTCCGGGAACTCCTGCGCGAGCGACTTGCAGACCGAGCCGATCGTCATCGCCTTGCCGCGCGCGCGGGAGCCGCCCGGGCGCCGAAGACCGATCGCGGGCGACTGGTCGACCTGCTCGGTCATCCGCGGGAGAGGAACGTGAGCTTGTACTTGCCGACCTGCATCTCGTCGCCGTCGTCGAGCCGGTGGGAGTCGATCCGCTGCCGGTTGACGTAGGTGCCGTTGAGCGAGCCGAGATCGTCGAGGTACCACTCGTCGGAGCGGTGGACGAGCATGGCGTGGTCCCGCGAGACCGTCACGTCGTCGAGGAAGATGTCCGCGTCGGGGCGGCGGCCGATGGTCTGCCGATCGCCCTCGAGCGGGAAGGACTCACCGGTCCGCCCGCCGCCGGAGCGGATGACGAGCGCCGCGCCTTTGGCGTCGACGACAGCGTTGACGTCGACCGGGATGAAATCGCCGGTCTCACCGACGCGGTACGTCGCGGTCTGGCTGTCGGCCGACGGGGCCTCCTGCTGTCCGATGAACGATCCGCAGCGCTGGCAGTAGTTCGAGCCCTCGGCGTTCGTGAAGCCGCATTCGGGGCAGTGGAGGGCCACGGGATGCCCCTCAGCCGTCGGTTGGGTCCCCGCCGGCGCGGCCCGCGAGGATGTCGGTGAGCTTCTGGACGTCGGCGCCGGTGATGACATCCTCGCCGCCCTCGTGCTTCTTGCGCAGGCGGTTGACCAGCTCAGCGCGCAGGATGTCGATCTTGCCGTGCAGGATGCGGCGCTTGTAGGAGATGTCGATCTCCTCCTCGGTGAGCTGCTGAATGAGGTCCTTGAGCTCCTGGTCGCTCAGGGAACCCAGGTCCGGGAACGTGTCCATGGCGCGCGATGCTACCAGCGATCCTCGCCCTCAACGCGAGCTTGAGGGTGCGGCGCGGGCTGCGAGTTGCAGGCGGCCGTCGCGGCGATACAGGAACGCGGCGTAGTAGGAGAGCCCGAGGCCCAGGTAGAGCAGGACCTCGGCGGTCGTCCGCAGCCCCGCGATCGCACTGAAAAGCGAGGCCATGACGGGGAAGACGGCCAGGCGCCCGGGCCAGTTGATCTTGAGGTCGAGCTTGGCCTTGATCGCGACGCGGCCGTTGTAGAGCACGTAGAGCTCACGCACGACGAGCAGCAGAAGCGCCCACAGCGGCAACAGGTCGTGCACGATGACGACCGCGACGCCCGCGAGCACGAGGCAGCGGTCGACGATCGGGTCCATCAGCGCACCGAACCGCGAGAACTGGCCGGTGATTCGCGCGGTGATCCCGTCGGCGTAGTCACCGACGGCGCAGAGCAGGAAGAGGGCGGCGGGCAGCGCGTCGGTCCCGCTGTCGGAGGAGATCGCCAGGACCAGGAAGATCGGGATGATGATCGCGCGGACCATCCCGATCACGTTCGGAATCGTCCAGACGTTGAGCGGTGCGCCGTAGAGCGTCTGCGCCGGGGGTGGGCCGGAGCGGTCGAGCCCGGAGAGCCGCCGGAAGGTGAGCCGCGTGCGCTCGCGGGCGTGCGCCGCCCGCTCGGACACCGGCGCCTCGCGGCCCGGTTTGGGACCGAGCGCCTCGCGCGCCGCCCGGTCCTCAGCGGTCTCCTCCGGCAGCAGGGAGCTCGCCTCGAGCCGGTCGAGCATCCCGCGGCGCCCGCCGCGGTCCTCGCCGTCGGGCGGGCCTACGGAAGCTCGCGCCACAGGGCCTCCGCCTGAGCGGCCGCATCGGAAAGCGCGATGCCGTCCTCGACGTCCTGGAGGCCGCGGCGGCGCTGCGCCTCCACGCGCCCGGAGTCGAGCGAGCGCTTGCCGAGCGTGAGCCGCAGCGGCACGCCGAGCAGCTCGGCGTCGGCGAACTTCTCCCCCGGCTTGGCGTCGCGGTCGTCGTAGAGCACGTCGAGCGGGCTGGCGGCGAGCTGCTCGTAGAGCCGGTCAGCGGCCTCGCGTTCCGGCGTGCCGGACTTGCCGATGGCGACGAGCTCGACGTCCCAGGGCGCGAGCTCGCGCGGCCAGGAGATGCCGCGCTCATCGCCCTGCTGCTCGGCGACGGCGGCGGCCACGCGGGCCGGCCCGATGCCGTAGGAGCCCATGACGATCGGACGGCTCTTGCCGTCCTGGTCGAGGTAGTTGGCGCCCATCGGCTCTGAGTAGCGGGTGCCGAGCTTGAAGATGTTGCCGATCTCGATCGCCGGCTCGATGGTGATGGGCGTGCCGTCGATCGTGTCGCCCGCCTCGACCGTCCGGACGTCGATCCGACGCCCCACCTCGAGCGAGACGACGACATGCGTGTCCGGGCGCCCGCCGCCCGCGACGTAGCGGCCGGGGAGGAGCGCGGCGTCGTACAGGCTCGGGAGGTCCGGGTTCGGCCCCAGGTAGCCGGGCACCTGGCCGGCCGCGGTGAGCTCCTCCTCGGTGGCCGGGCGGAACGGCTCGCCGAGCTGCGTGGCGAGCTTGACCTCGTTCACGCGGTGGTCGCCCCGCAGGAACAGCATCGTGAGGCCCCGGCTCTCGGTGACGATCGGGAACGCCTTCAGCAGGTTCCCGGCCGAAACGTCGAGGCCCGCGGCGAGCGCCTCGATCGTGCTCTGGCCCGGAGTGTGCAGCTCGCCGTGAAGGTCCTCCCGCAGCGGCGGGACGGTCTGCGGGTCGGCGCTCGCGACCTCGACGTTGGCCGCGTACCCGGGCGCGAGCGCGACGTCATTCTCCCCAGCGGCGCAGGGGGCCATGAACTCGTGGGCGCCCGAACCGCCCATCATCCCGACGTCCGACTCGCACTCGTAGAACTCGAGGCCGCAGCGCGCGAAGATGCGGTGGTAGGCGGCGCGCTGGGCCTCGTAGGCGACGTCCAGCCCCGCTTCGTCGCGGTCGAAGGAGTAGGCGTCCTTCATGATGAACTCGCGCGTGCGCAGCAGCCCGGCGCGCGGCCGCGCCTCGTCCCGGCCCTTGGTCTGGAAGTGGTAGAGCTGCAGCGGCAGCTGCCGATACGAGCGGACGATGTGGGCGATGTGGAAGGTGAGCGTCTCCTCGTGACTCATCGCGAGGATCATGTCCGCGCCCTTGCGGTCCTGGAAGCGGAAGAGCTCCGCGTCGACCGAGTCGTAACGCCCGGACCGCTTCCACAGCTCGGCGGGGGTGATCGTGGGCATGAGCAGCTCCTGGGCCCCGATCGCGTCCATCTCCGAGCGGATCACCCCGACCACGTTCTGGTGGATCCGCCAGCCGGCGGGCATCCAGCTCCAGAGCCCGGCACCGACCTGACGGATGAGCCCGGCGCGCACCATCAGCTTGTGGGAGAGCGCCTCCGCGTCGGACGGGGGCTCGCGTTCGGTGGGCAGCAGCAGCGAGGACAGGCGCATGTGGCGCGAAGGCTACCCGCGCACCCGCGCGCCTGGGGTGCGCCGATGGATGGGCCGCGGGCCCACGGGTATATAGGTTCAAGTCCCGCACCCCAACGTCAGGAGACACCCATGGCCTACGAGGTTCCCGCTCTTCCCTACGCCTATGACGCGCTCGAGCCCCACGTCGACAAGGCGACCATGGAGTTCCATCACGACAAGCACCACCAGGCCTACGTCGACAAGGCGAACGGCGCCCTGGAGGGCACCGAGTTCGACGGCAAGGACGTCAAGGAGGTCCTCGAGAACCTCTCTTCCCTTCCCGCGGACAAGCAGGGCCCGTTCCGCAACAACGGTGGCGGCCACTACAACCATTCGCTCTTCTGGGAGTCGATGAGCCCCGACGGCGGCGGCGAGCCGGGTGGCGAGCTCGGCGAGGCGATCACGAAGACGTTCGGCTCCTTCGACGACTTCAAGGAGCAGTTCGAGGCCGCGGGTGTCGGCCAGTTCGGCTCCGGCTGGGCCTGGCTCATCCTCGACGGTGGCGAGCTCGCGATCACCTCGACGCCGAACCAGGACTCCCCCGTGCTCGACGGCAAGACCCCGCTGCTCGGAAACGACGTCTGGGAGCACGCCTACTACCTGAACTACCAGAACAAGCGGCCCGCCTACCTCAAGGCGTGGTGGAACGTGGTGGCCTGGGACAAGGTCGCCGAGCGGTACGCCGCCGCGACGTAGAACGGCGTGATGGAACCGGGGTGTTCACCGCAACTCCCCCGCTAGGATCGCGTTCGCTTTAGGGGCGGTCGGACATCCGTCCGCCCCTCGCGTTCGCCTTCCACCTCGTAGGAGTTCCCAGTGCCATCGTCCCCTCGCCGCCGCCCAGCGGGCGCACCGCTGCCGAGCCTCGTCGCCATCGCGGCTGTCCTGCTCCTCGCGACCCTGATCGGCCCTGCTCCGGCCGCCGCGTCGACCACGCAGCAGTCGATCATGATGGACGACGACCTGCTGCTCTACCGTGGCGACACGGTCCGCGACAACGCGATGAAGAAGATGAAGAGCCTCGGCGTGGACACGGTCCGCGTGACCGTGCTGTGGGAGGTGGTCGCCGAGGAGGCGCGCTCCACGCGCGCCCGCCGCAAGCGCTTCGACCGGCTCGGGGCCGCGAACCCGAAGGTCTACCCGGTCAAGACCTGGGACAAGTACGACCGCCTCGTCCGCGCCGCCGAGATCCTCGACCTGAACGTCTACTTCAACGTCACCGGGCCCGGCCCGGCCTACGCCCACGCCAAGCCGCCGAGGAAGTACCGCAAGGACGCGCGCTGGTGGAAGCCGAAGCCGCGCGAGTTCTACAAGTTCGTCCAGGCGCTGGGGGAGCGTTTCAGCGGGACCTACATCGACGAGAACGACGGCAGCGGCCCGATCCCCCGGGTCACCGCGTGGTCGCTCTGGAACGAGCCCAACCAGGGCGGCTGGCTGCGGCCCCAGTGGCTCGGCGGCAAGCCGGTCTCGCCGCAGCTGTACCGCGACCTCTACCAGTACGGGCGCCGCGCGCTGCTCTCCACCGGGCACAGCCGGGACGTGATCTTCGTCGGTGAGACCGCGCCGCGCTCGGTCCGCCGCAAGACGACGACGTCCGCGATGGGCGTGCGGACCTTCGCCAAGGAGTTCCTCTGCGCGGCCGGGCACAAGAGTGCGGGCTGCTCCCGCTTCGCGAAGGACGGGCCGATCGTCGCGAACGCCTGGGCCCATCACCCCTATACCCGGTCGCTGCCGCCCACGGTGCCCGAGAAGGGAACCGGCGCGATCACCCTGGCGAACCTCTCCGCGCTCGGCGACCTCCTCGACCGCCTCTCGGGGACCGGGAACATCCGCAGCGGGATGCCGATCCTCTCCGCCGAGTTCGGCTACGAGACCAAGCCGGAGGACCCCTTTTCGAAGGTGAGCCGGACTCAGCAGGCCGACTACCTCGGCATCGCCGAGGCGCTCACCTACTTCGACCCCCGCATCGTGGGCCACACGCAGTTCCTGCTCCGTGACAGCGGCCCGAACAAGCGCTTCAAGAAGGGCTCGAAGGGCTACTTCGCGACCTACCAGTCGGGTCTCCTCACGCGCGACGGGAAGCCGAAGCCGGCGGCGGACGCCTACTCCTTCCCGTTCATCGCGACCCGCGGCGACATCCAGACCGCGCTCTTCGGCATGGTGCGCTTCGCGCGGAACCTCCCGCCCGGGCAGATCTCCGGGGCGGTCCGGGTCGAGTACCGGCCCGCCGCCGGCGGGGACTGGAGCCAGTACGGTGCGCCGATCCCCACCGACGGCCTGGGGTACTTCAACGCATTGATCCCAACGCCTCCGCCGGGCCGGCTGCGGGTGGTCTGGCAGCCGCCGGGCAGCCCGTTCCCCGTCTACTCGGCAGAACGGGGGGTATGAACGCGGCCCGCGGGCTCCTCACGCTGCTCCTGGTCATGGCGGCCGGTACGGCGGCGGGCCCCGCCCACGCCTCCTCGAGCCAGGAGTCGCTCTTCCAGGACGACGCGCAACTCGTGCTCTCCGGGGACGCCGCCCGCGAAGCGGGGCTGAACGACCTGCAGGCGCTCGGCGCCGACGCGGTGCACTCGATCGTCTTCTGGGCGAAGGTCGCGCCGCGGGCGACGTCGCGCCGGCGCCCGACGGGCTTCGTGGGCTCCGACCCGGCCAGCTACGCCCCCGAGCGCTGGGACAAGTACGACGACCTGGTCCGCGGGGCGCGGGCCCGCGGGCTCGAGGTGCTCCTCTCCCCCGCGAGCCCGATCCCCTCCTGGGCCTCCGGCTGCAGCAGCAAGCGCGTCACGGTCCGCCGGACGTGCAAACCGAACCCGACGCAGTTCAAGCGGTTCGTGGAAGCGCTCGGCCACCGCTATTCGGGCACCTACGTCGACGAGAACCAGGGTGTCGGCGTCCTGCCGCGGGTCGATCGCTGGTCCGTCTGGAACGAGCCGAACCAGGGCGGCTGGCTGACCCCACAGTTCGCGAAGGTGGGCGGTCGTACCCGTCCGCAGTCGCCGGCGATCTATCGCAACCTCGTGAAGGCCGCCGCCAAGGGCCTGCGCTCCAGCGGCCACCGCTCCGACGAACTGCTCCTGGGCGAGACCGCGCCGATCGGACGGGTGAGCGGCGCGCTCTCCAAGCGGCCGATGCCGCCGGGCGCGTTCCTGAACGCCACGTTCTGCCTCGACAGTCGCGGTCGCTCGCTGCGTGGCGCGATCAGTAGGGCGCTCGACTGCGCGGGCTACCGCCGGCTCCCGATCACGGGCCTCTCGCACCACCCCTACACCCGTGGCGGGTCGCGCCCGCCGACCGACCGGGGCAGCCGGACCGAGATCACGATCTCCTCCGCCTCCCGACTGAAGACCATCATCAAGCGGGCGGAGCGCAAGCGGCGGATCCCCCAGCGCATGAAGATCTCCTACACCGAGTTCGGCTTCCAGACCAATCCGCCCGACGACCTGTTCGGTGTGTCCCTAGCCGCGCAGGCCCGGTACCTCAACCAGGCCGACTGGATCGCCTACCGCGACAAGTCCGTCGCCTCCGTGGCGCAGTACGAGCTCCGCGACGAGCGCGCCACCGCCGCCTTCCAGAGCGGCTTGCGCTTCCTCGACGGCCGGCCAAAGCCGGGCTTCGCGGCCTACCGGATGCCGCTGTGGGTCTCCAAGCGCGGGAGCCGCCACCGGATCTGGGGTCAGGTCCGCCCCGCCGCGGACAAGGCCCGCGACGAGGTCGAGGTGCAGCTCCAGGCTCCGGGCGAAGAGGACTTCAGCACCGTCGCGACGACGACGCTGCGCGGTACCAAGGGGTTCGTGGACCTCAACGTCGCGCGCCGCTCCGGCGCCTGGCGCCTGCGGTGGACGCCACCGGACGGCGGGCCGGCGATCACGAGCCGCGTGGCCGAAGGCGTCGGTCGCTGAGCGCAGGCGGCCGGTGGCCGGTGGCCGGTGGCCGGAACAGCATCGAGTCAGCCGAGCAGCGTCCAGGGGTCGAAGCGGTCGATCGGGATGATCCGCACCCGCGGCAGCGCGACCGTGAAGGCGCCGACGTCATCCTCGAGGTCGAAGAGCTCGAGCCCGTCGAGCTCCTGCAGCTGACCGGAGACGAGCTCACGGAAGCCGACCACGCCGACCCGGCGCCGCTCGTCGGCCAGGAGCGCAGCCAGCTGGGGCGCGAAGTCGCCGTCGTGGCTGGCCAGGAGCACATCGCCGCCGTCCTCCCGCTCGGCCAGGGCGGCGAGCGTCTTCTGGATGGCGACGTCGACGACCTTCGTGTCGGGCGGGCCGCTCAGCAGGACCGGACGGAAGTCCAGGGCGGTGAGCGCCTGGACGAAGCTCATCGGCAGGTGGTTCGAGCCGTTCAGGAAGAAGAGCCCGCGCGCGGGCTGGTCCCAGACGGCGCTTGCGTGGGTCAGCACGCGCTCCCAGCGCGGGCGCTCCTCCGGCGCGGGGCGCCGGCCGAGCAGGCTGCCGCCGAGTGTGGCGTCGATGTTCTCCCCGTCGACGAGGAGGAACGTCTCCGCCGGCACGCGGGTTACGCCGCCTGGCCGTCGCGCTTGAAGCGCCGGCCGGCGACGGGCGACTCGTCCTCGTCGACCTTCAGCATCGCGGAGGCGAGCTCCGCCTCCTCCTCCGCCTTGGCCTTCTCGGCGGCGGCGATCCGCTCCGGGGTGATGGCGAACTCATCCTCGTTCTCGGCGAGCCACTGCGCGGCCTCGGCGGCGGCGGCCTCGTCGCGGACGACGACCTTGCCCGCCTCGTAGTACTTGTCGATCTCGGCGAAGAGCTCGTCGACGAGGTTCTCGGTCTTGACCTTCTTGAGCGGCTCGCCCTTCGAGTAGATCATCCCCGAGTCCTTGGCCCCGGTGATGCCGAAGTCGGCGTGGCGGGCCTCGCCGATGCCGTTGACCGCGCAGCCGAGGATCGAGACCTCGAGGGGGTCGGCGTAGGCCTCCAGGCGCCGCTCGACCTCGACGACGACGGAGTCCATGTCGAACTGGAGGCGCCCGCAGGTCGGGCAGGCGATGAGCACCGGGCCGCGCTCGCGGAGCTTGAGCGCCTTCAGGATCTCCCAGGCGACCTTGACCTCCTCCTCCGCGTGGAAGGTGGAGAGCGAGATCCGGATCGTGTCGCCGATTCCGTCGGCCAGCAGCGTGCCGAGCCCGACGGCGCTCTTCAGCGAACCCGACCACTTGGTTCCCGCCTCGGTGACTCCGAGGTGCAGCGGGTAGGGGATCTTCTCCGACAACAGCCGGTTGGAGGCGATCGTGTTCGGGACCGAGGTCGACTTCATCGAGACCTTGAAGTCGTGGAAGTCCAGCCGCTCCATGAGCTCGACGGTCTCGACAGCGGCGGTCACGAGGGCGTCGACCGGGTTCGAGTATTCGAGGTCACGCAGGTGCGCAGGCAGCGAGCCGGAGTTGACGCCGACGCGGATCGGGGTGCCAGCCTGCTTCGCCTTGGCGATGACCTCGGCGACCTTCTCGGGCCCGCCGATGTTCCCGGGGTTCAGGCGGATGCAGTGCGCGCCGGCGTCGATCGCCTTCAGCGCGAGCGTGTGGTTGAAGTGGATGTCGGCGATGATCGGGATCGGCGACTGCTCCACGATCGTCTTGAGCGCCTCGACGTCGCGGTCGCGCGGGACGGCGACGCGGACGATGTCGGCACCCGCGTCGGCGACCGTACGGATCTGGTCCATCGTGGCCTGGAGGTTGGCCGTCTCGGTCTTGGTCATCGTCTGGACCGCGACAGGCGCACCGCCACCGACCTGGACCGCTCCTACGTGGACGTGCCGCTCAGAGGCCATGCCTTCAGTGTACGAGCGGTCTGGCCCGAGCGGTCAGCCCCGTTTCACCGGTGATCCCGAGCGATGTTGGCAATGGTAGATTTCTGCCATGAACGTGACCATCGACGCAGCGGGCCGGATCGTCGTGCCGAAGCGGATCCGTGACGAGTTGGGGCTGCAGGGCGGTGAGGAGCTGACGATCTCGGCGCGCGACGGCCGGATCGAGCTCGAGATCCCGCCCCGCGAGGTCGAGGTACGCGACCGCGGTTCGCTCAAGGTCGCCCACCCGCTCGGCGCGAGCACCCCGCTGACCGACGAGCTCGTCCGCGACACGCTCGAGCGCGTCCGCCGGTGAGCGTCTGCGACACGAGCATCATCGTGCCCGCGCTCACGGCCTGGCACGAGGCGCACGAGGCGTGTTGGAAAGCGCTGCAGGAGCCGAACGTTCGCCCGGCGGCTCACGCCGTGCTCGAGGCCTTCTCCGTTCTCACCCGGCTGCCCGAGCCCCAGCGGGTCTCCCCCGTCGTCGCCGAGGCGCTCCTCGGCTCGCTCGCCGCTCCTGTGCCCGCCCCGAGCGACAGCCGCGAGGTCGTGACGACGCTTGCCCGTGCCGGGGTGGCGGGCGGAGCCGCCTACGACGGCCTCATCGCGCTGACCTCCCTCGCCGCCGGGCTCCCGCTGCTCACGCGCGACGCACGGGCGCTGCCGACCTACCGCCGCCTCGGCGCCGCGATCACGCTGGTCAGCTGAGGTCGAGCCGTGTCGTGATCGCCGTGCCCTCGTACTCCGCGTAGCGCGGGTGGTCGAGGACGTGGACCAGGTGGAGCGCCTCGGGCCAGGGCGCGTGCCGGTGCGCGGCCGGCACCAGGTACGCCATCCCGCGGAGCTCGTCGACGCGCCGGTGCTCACGGGATGCGTTGAACTCGGCGTTGGCGAGGCGTTCGCCGTTCCCCGCCGCCCACGGATAGCCGAGCACGTCGTCGTAATAGCTCAGCACGCGCGGCAGGAACCGGTCGGGGGTCGCGTCGAAGAGCTCGAGCGCGTCGCGGGTGGACGAGTGGTAGTCGAGGTCCTGGACGACGAAGCCGACGGGTGCGGACGGGCGCGCGAGGAACGCGCCGACGGTCTGGGCCACCGGGCCGAGGTGCAGCTCGGTGCGCGTCAGCCGGGCCCGGAGCGCCTCGACGTCCATCGGGAAGTGCCCGGGCTCGATCAGGTAGGGCGCATCGAGGTGGCTCTCGGCCGGCGGCATCCCGGTCGTTCCGTCGAAGCCGTGGATCTGCACCTCGACGCCGTAGGCCTCCGCGACCGCCGCCGCGGCCAGCTCGAGCGCGACCAGGCCGTTGCCACCGGCGCAGCCGAACTCGAGCGCGGCGATCTCCCGGTAGCCGAGGTGGCGTGCGATCCCGGCGACGTGCAGCAGGCACCACAGGTAGTGGGGCCGCATCGGGGCCGGGGCGATGTGCCAATCGAAGAGCGCGTTCGTGCGCACCCAGTGGTTCATCGCCCGGAGCTCCGCCTCGCCGGGGTGCGCAGCAGCGGACGGCGCCGAGCGCCCGGGTCGCCTCACCCTCGGCGCTCGCGCAGCTTGCGGGCCACCAGCGGCGG
>JACDAP010000143.1 GCA_013695395.1 Solirubrobacterales bacterium | reverse complement strand
CTGCTGCACCGAGGCCGGCTGCTCGGAGGTCCGGTCGCGGCGCGGTTGGCTCGGAACCACCCGTGTTGCGCCGGTGGAGGGCCCGACGACACGGGTGGCGCCCGTGGCCGGGCCCGACGCGAGCCCGTCGGCACCGGCCTGGACGTCCTCGCGGAGCGCCTCGGCGTCGGGCTGGCGCTCGCGCGCGTCCAGCGAGAGGGCGCGATCGACCGCGAGCGACAGCGCTTCGGGGATCGCCGGGTCGAGCTCGTGCAGGTAGGCGGGCGCCTCGCGCTGCTGCTTGAGCGCGAGCTCGGTCAGCGAGGCGGCGTCGTAGGGCAGGCGGCCCGAGAGCAGCTGGTAGGTGACCACGCCGAGCGCGTAGAGGTCGGCGGCGGGGCCGGCCTCCTCGCCGCGGGCCTGCTCCGGAGCGAGGTAGGAGGCGGTGCCGAGCACGGAGCCGACCTGGGTGATCGAGCTCTCCTCGCCCGAGAGCGCCTTGGCGATCCCGAAGTCGGCGAGCTTGACCACGCCGTCGTCGGAGCGCATCAGGTTTCCGGGCTTGACGTCCCGGTGGACGACCCCGTTGCGGTGCGCGTAGTCGAGGCCCCGGCAGGCCTGGGAGACCAGGTCGACGGTCTCGGCGACGCTGAGTCGGCCCTGGCTGCGCAGGAGCTCCGCGCCCGACTTGCCGCGGATGACCTCCATGACGATGTAGTGGCGACCGCTGAGCTCGTCGAGGCCGAAGTCGAAGACCTGCACGACGTTCGGGTGGACCAGACGGGCGGCGGCCAGCGCCTCGCGGCGGAAGCGCGAGACGAACAGCGGGTCCTCGGCCAGGTGCTCGGCGAGGAGCTTGATCGCGACGTGACGTTCGAGGCGGCGGTCGAAGGCCTCCACGACCGTGGACATGCCGCCGACCCCCAGGCGGGAGCCGAGCTCGTAGCGGTCGGCCATCAGCTGGTCGGCCATCAGGGGGCACCCGCTCCGGGGTCGACGGGGGTGCTCGGCCCGAAGCCGCCGGGGTCCGAACCGGAGCCGGGGTCGGTGGGGGTGGCGCCACCGGGGTCCGTGCCGGGGTCGGGCTCGGTCGGGGGCGTCGGCGGCGGGACCTCACTCGTGGTCTCCGGCGGCGGCGGGGGCGGCGTGGTCTCCGGCGTCTCGGTCGATTCGGTCGGGACCGTCTCGGTCGTCGTCTCGAGCGTCTCGGTCTTCGGCTCCTCGCACGCGCTCGTCGCCTCGGGGACGAGCTTGCGCTCGATCTCCTGCTGCAGCCGCGTGCGGATCTTCGCCCGCGCGTCCGGGAGGTTCGCGACCTTCGACTGCAACGCCTGGAGGGTCGACAGGCATGCGCCGACGTCGCGGTCCTCCACCGCCTGGCGGACGGCGTCGAGCTCGGTCTTCAGGCCCGCCGCCTCGGCGGTCCGCAGCAGTTCGGCCGAGGAGCCGCCGGAGGAGCCGCAGCCGAGCGCGAGCGCGCAGAGCACCCCGAGCACGAGCGCGGTCACGCCGGCGGCGGTCCGCGAGATCACTGGCCGAACTCCAGCCGCTCGGCCAACAAGACGGGCAGGCCCGCGGTGCGGATCGCCGCGCCGGCCCCTTTGATGTCGTACTCGGTCCGGCGCCACTGCGCCTGCTGGCGCTCGGTGTCGAGCAGCAGCCAGGCCGCGCGCGGGTCGCCGTCGCGGGGCTGGCCGACCGAGCCGGGGTTCAGGAGCCACTCCCCGGCGGCGAGGTCCATGACGTCCCCGGCCAGGCGCTTCTCCCCGGCGGCGGGCTCGCCCTCGGGCCGGGCGAAGCTGAGCGCGACGTGCGAGTGGCCGATCAGGCCGATCCGCTGCTCCTGCGCGTCGAAGCAGAGCTCGGCGAGCAGGGCGGAGATCACGTACTCCCAGATCGGGTCGCGGGGGCTTGCGTGGTAGAGGCCGATCTCGCCGGCCTGGCCGTGGGTGGCCAGTCCGTCGAGGAACGCCCTGTCGTCGTCCCCGAGCGCCGTCTGGGTCCAGCGGGCCGCGATGCCGGCGTTCTTCGAGAAGTCCTCCAGCGAGAGCTCCCCGGTGACCGCGAGGTCGTGGTTGCCGGCCAGGCAGAGCGCGGCGTGCTCGCGGACGAGCGTGACGCACGCCTCAGGGTCGGCGCCGTAGCCGACGACGTCGCCGAGGCACCAGAGGTCGCTCACGTCGGAGGCGGCGACCGCACCCAGCACCGCCTCGAGGGCGTGCCGGTTGCCGTGGATGTCGGAGAGGACGGCGACGCGCATCTAGGACTCGTCGGTCGGCCTGCGGTCTTCGAACTCCGGGAGGCGCTTGATGGAATCTCGGGTCTGCCACTTCGAGTAGTTGTCCTGCAGGGCGTCGATCAGCTCACCCATGAACTTCGCGGAGAGGTTGACCCGGGTGACGACCACACCCGGCACCTCCTCCTCCTCGATCTCGTGATCGACCCGGGCGAACGTCACGGTGAACTCGTAGTCGGAGTGGCTGACATTGGCGAAGTTGGCGTAATGGCCCGCCATCTGGGACGGGTCGAACTGGATGTTGATGTGGCGCTCGGGCGCGGGCTCGTCCTCGTCGGCCATGCGCCCTAGTGTCGCAAGTCCATGCGCATCACCGTGCTCGCGGTCGGCCGCTTGCGTCCGCCCTACCAGGACGACATGGAGCACTACGCCAAGTTGCTCGGTCGTTACGCCCGGCTGGAGCTGATCGAGGTGCGTGATGACGCACAGATCGCGGGCCGCCTGCCGACCCCGCAGCCGCCCCCGTTCGTCTCGCTGCTCGACGACGAGGGCACCCAGATGGACTCCCACGCCTTCGCCCGCTTCCTGGAGGAACGCCGCCGCTCCGGCCGGGACCTCTGCTTCGTCGTGGGCGGTGCGTTCGGCCTCCAGGAGCTGCCGGCGGCCGAGCACCGGCTCTCCCTGGGGCCGATGACGCTGCCGCACCAGCTCGCCCGAGTGGTGCTGCTCGAGCAGCTCTACCGGGGCCACAAGATCCTCAAGGGCGAGCCGTACCACCACTGAGGGAGCGGGCAGCCGGTGCTCGGGGGCGGGAAGCTGCTTGCATCCGGGGGCATGAACGACGCCCTGCAGGAGCTGCGGTCGGCTGTCGAGCAGGCGGCAGCCGGGCTCGGGGGCGAGACGAAGGCACCGCCGACCCTCGAGCGTCCGAAGCACGCCGACCACGGCGACTACGCCACGAACGCGGCGATGCTGCTCACGAAGTCGCTGAAGCGCCCGCCTCGGGAGATCGCCGCCGATCTGTCGGCCGCCCTGGCCGAGCGGCTGGGGGATGGCCTCGACCGCGTGGAGATCGCCGGCCCTGGGTTCCTGAACCTCGTGCTCTCCGACGGGTGGCACGCCGACGCGCTCGCGGGTGTCGCGGAGGCCGCCGCGGGCTGGGGGCGCTCCGTGGCCTCGCCGCCGCGGAACGTCAACGTGGAGTTCGTCTCGGCGAACCCGACCGGACCGG
>JACDAP010000128.1 GCA_013695395.1 Solirubrobacterales bacterium | reverse complement strand
GAGCGCGGGCGCCGGCGCGCTCTCGATGCGGCCGCGCTCGCCGAGGCAGGCGAGCAGGCGGCCGACGGCCTCCACGCTCGGCGAGACGTCGCCGCGCTCCACCTGGGAGATGTACCCCTGGCTGGTCTGCGCGCGGACGGCCAGCTGGCGCTGCGAGACGCCGTGACGCTCACGAGCCTGCCGGATGATCGCGCCGCCGTCCATGGACCGCGCACGATACGAGACCGCGGGTCAGGTGGCGACCGCATCCCTCGTGCTCCGCCGGGTCGGGGTGCTAGCGCCCCTGCCAGCGGGCGGCGCGCTTCTCCCCGAACGCCTGGACGCCCTCGCGGAAGTCCTCACTGGTGAAGCAGCTGCGCCGGAGCGCCACGAGCTCCTCCTCCAGCGCCGCTGAGAGCCCGCCCTCGGCGCGCAGCAGCGCGCGCAGGATCTGCTTGTTCCCCGCGACGGACAGCGGTGCGTTGGCTGCGAGCTCGGCCGCCCAGGCGAGCGCCTCGTCCTCGAGGTCACGCTCGGGGACCACCGCGTTCACGAGGCCCCAGAGCAGCGCGTCGGGCGCGTGCACGTGCCGGCCGAGCAGGAAGAGCTCCCGTGTGCGCCCGGCGCCGATGACGTCGAGGAAGCGCCGCAGGCCCGTGTGGGAGTAGACGAGGCCGAGCTTCGCCGGCGGCATCCCCAGGCGGATGCCGTCCGCCGCCAGCCGCAGGTCACAGGCCAGCGAAAGCTCGAGCGCACCGCCGATCGTGTGGCCGGTGAGCGCCGCGACCGTCGGCAGATCGCACGCCTCGAGCGCCTCGATCGCGTTCGTGTAGGGGTGCGCGACGAGCGCCTCGGCCCGCTCGGCGAACCCCTCGGCGTCGCTCGGGCCGATGTCGTAGCCGGAGGAGAACATGCCCTCCTCGCCGGTGAGGAGGATCGCGCGAGCACCCCCGGTCGCCGCCCCCGCGACCGCCTCGGTGATCGCGTCGAGGATCGGGTGGTCGAGCGCGTTGCGCTTGGTGGGGTTGGAGATGGTGAGCCGGAGGACGCCTTCCGCCGGCTCGTCCTCGAGCAGCTTCCCGGGCACCGGGCTACTCGAGCACGACGAGGGCGTCGCCCTCGCTGACGGCCTGGCCCTTCTCGCAGAGGACCTCCTTGACCGTGCCGCCGTCCTCGGCTTCCACCGGCATCTCCATCTTCATCGACTCGATGATCACCACGGTGTCGCCTTCGGCCACGGTGTCGCCGACCTTGCACTCGACCTGCCATACGGTGCCCGTGATGTGGGCCTCGACGTTGCTCACGTCCGACTCCTCGCTTGAAGTTGCGGGCCCGATGCTACGCGAGCGTCCGGACCGGCTTCGACCGCGGGGCGAAGGTTCGCGGTCGATTGCGGACCGCCTGTCCATCGTGGCGGCCACCCGCCGCCCGTACCTTGCAGACATGTTCTGAGGGCGAGGCGCACAAGCGGAGCGCCAACCCCGTCTCCTCCTGCGACGACCGGCGTTTCGTGCCTGGCTCTCAGATCTACCGCTCCCCCTGGCCTTGACCCAGTTGGGTGGGAGCAGACATAGGCGGTCCCACTTCGGTGGGGCGTGCATCTCCCACGCGTGACGCCGCCGATTCGGGATGGGAAGGCCGGGGCTGAGGGGATCCGGGTTCGAGGACGGGACAGCTTCGAACCAGGACGGGCCCCGGCCGACCCACCGACACCAAGCAGCAGGGAAGGCGGTCCATCGCCCGGGCGGGTGTTCTGAGGGGATCACCCGCCCGGCGGTGGTGCTCGTCTGGGAAGCTCCGAGCGATGATCCTTGCGATCGACCAGGGCACCACCGGGACGACCTGCCTGCTGTTCGACCTGGACGGCGAGCCGTGCGGCCGGGCCTACCGCGAGTTCACGCAGCACTTCCCCCGGCCGGCCTGGGTCGAGCACGATCTCGCCGAGCTCTGGGAGGTGACGCTCGCCGTCGCCGGTGAAGCGCTCGAGGACGCCGGCTGCGCCGTCGGCGAGCTCGAGGCCGTCGGCGTCACGAACCAGCGGGAGACCGTCTGCGTCTGGGACCCGTCGACCGGCGAGCCGCTCGCGCGCGCGATCGTCTGGCAGGACCGCCGCGGCGCCGCCCGGTGCGACGAGCTCCGCGGCCAGGGGCGGGAAGCGCTCGTGCGGGCGCGGACCGGCCTCATCCTCGACCCGTACTTCTCCGGGACCAAGATCGAATGGTTGCTCGAGCACACGGACGGCCTGCGGGAGAAGGCGCGGGACGGGCGCGCGGTCTTCGGCACGGTCGACAGCTACGTCGCCTTCATGCTCACCGGCGAGCACGTCACCGACCCTTCGAACGCCTCGCGGACGCTGCTCTACGACATCCACCGCGGATGCTGGGACCCGGAGCTGCTCGAGCTCTTCGGCGACGTGCCCGAGCGGGCGCTGCCGGAGGTGCGACCCTCGATCGGGACGTTCGGCACCACGCGCGCGGACGTGCTCTTCGGCCACGCCGTCCCGCTCTCGGGCATCGCCGGCGACCAGCAGGCGGCGCTGTACGGGCAGTCCTGCCTCGATCAGGGGCAGGGCAAGAACACCTACGGAACCGGCTCCTTCGTGCTCCAGCACGCGGGTGACGCTCCGCCGAGCGAGCCGCCGGAGGGCCTGCTCTCCACGGTCGCCTGGCAGATCGGTGCGCGGACGAGCTACGCGCTGGAGGCGGCGATCTTCGTGACCGGTGCCGCGGTGCAGTGGCTGCGCGACGGGCTCGGGATCATCGGTGAGGCGGCGGAGACCGAGACGCTCGCCGCCTCCCTGGAGGGCAACGACGGCGTCCACTTCGTCCCGGCGCTCACCGGCCTCGGCTCCCCGCACTGGGATCCCTACGCACGGGGGACGATCACCGGGCTGACGCGCGGGAGCGGCCGCGCCCACCTCGCGCGCGCCACGCTGGAGGCGATCGCCTTCCAGACGGTCGACGCGGTACGGGCGATGGAGGCCGCGAGCCGAACGCCGCTGCGCGAGCTGAAGGCGGACGGCGGCGCGACCGTCAACGACTGGCTCATGGCCTTCCAGGCCGACGTCCTCGGCGTCCCGGTCTCGGTCGCCGAGGTGGCCGAGACGACCGCGCTCGGCGCGGCGCGCCTGGCGGGCGTGGGCGCGGGGCTCATCTCCCAGCAGGACGTCGGGCGTGGCCACCGCGCCCGGGTGGTCCACGAGCCACGGATCGGCGCGGACGAACGGGAGTCGCTCATGGCCGGCTGGCACGGAGCACTCACGCAGGCGCGAGCGAGGCCCGGTACCATCGGCACATCGTGAACGTCCCGGTTCAGGAGCCCCGATGACCGACGAGAAGCTCGTATCGATGAAGGCGCAGGTCTACAAGGACGAGCGGCCCGAATCGTTCTTCGATCCGTTTTACGATCGCTCGCGGACGAAGGAGCCGAACTGGGTCTACGAGATCGTCCGTCTCGTCACGACGATCTACGCGTACACGTTCTTTCGCACCCGCTGCATCGACTCCGACAAGGTGCCGCTGAGCGGTCCGGTCATCCTCGCGCCGAACCACTTCTCGTTCATGGACCACTTCTTCGCCGGCGCGTTCACCCGGCGCAAGGTTCGCTTCATGGCCAAGTCGCAGATGTTCCGGGAGAAGGGGCTGCTCACGAAGGTCTACACCCACGGGGGTGTCTTCCCGGTCCGGCGTGGCCTGCGCGACGAGAAGGCGTTCGGGACCGCGAACACGATCCTCGCGAAGGGCGGCCTGATCTGCATGTACTGCGAGGGCGGCCGCTCGCGGACCGGCGTGCTCTCCGATTCGGCCAAGCCGGGGATCGGGCGCCTGGCGCTCGAGTCCGGTGCGACGATCGTGCCGGTCGCCATCCACGGCTCCTCGAAGGTCCGCAACTGGAAGCGCCTCCAGTTCCCGAAGGTCACCGTGCAGTACGGCGAACCGTTCCGCTACGTGCAGACCGACGATCCGGACCGATCGCAGCAGCAGGTCGTCGCCGATGAGGTCTTCGGTGAGATCAAGGGCCTCTACCACGGGCTCGAGCAGTACGGCCGGGCCGGCGTGGCGCGCCGGGTCCGCGCCGCGCGCCGTGCCGCCC
>JACDAP010000126.1 GCA_013695395.1 Solirubrobacterales bacterium | reverse complement strand
GGAAGTAGCCTCACCGCCATGTCAGTGACCTGGAGCGACCCGGACGGCGTCGCCTACGAGGACATCCGCTACGAAAGGTCCGACCCGCCCACCCCCGGGATCGCGAAGATCACGATCGATCGCCCGGAGGTCCGCAACGCGTTCCGCCCGCAGACGCTCGTCGAGCTCTCCGACGCGTTCGAGCGCGCCCGGGAGGACCCGAATGTCGGCGTGATCATCTTCACCGGCGCCGGGGACCTCGCCTTCTGCTCGGGCGGCGACCAGCGCGTTCGCGGCGACACGGGCTACATGGCCGAGGGCGCCAAGACCGGCCGCTTCCACGTCACCGACTTCCAGGTCCAGCTGCGCCGGCTGCCGAAACCGGTCGTCGCGATGGTCGCGGGGTACGCCGTCGGCGGGGGGCACGTCCTGCACCTCGTCTGTGACCTCACGATCGCCGCCGACAACGCCCGCTTCGGGCAGACCGGCCCGCGCGTCGGCTCCTGGGACGGCGGCTTCGGCGCCTCCCTGCTGCGTGACCTCGTCGGACCGAAGAAGGCCAAGGAGATCTGGCTGCTCTGCCGCCAGTACGACGCGCAGGAGGCCCTCGACATGGGCCTCGTGAACACCGTCGTCCCGCTCGATCGGCTCGAGGAGGAGACCGTGTCCTGGTGCCGCGAGATGCTCGCCCTCTCCCCCTTCGCCCTGCGCCTGGTCAAGTCGAGCTTCCACGCGCACGAGGACGGATACGCGGGCATCCAGCAGCTCGCCCACGACACGAACCTCCTCTTCTACGGCTCGGAGGAGGCGCAGGAGGGCCGTGACGCCTACAAGGAGAAGCGCGCGCCGGACTTCTCCCGCTTCCCTCGGCGCGCCTGATGAGCACGGCCGCGCCCGCCGAGCCGGCCCGCCCGGTGCAGATCTGGATCATGGCCAGCCGGGTGCGGACGCTCCCCGCGGCCGTCGCCCCCGTCCTCGTCGGCACCGCGCTCCCCGCGACGACGGGGACCTTCCGCGTCGGCGTCTTCATCGCCGCGCTCCTCGGAGCGCTCTTCATCCAGGTCGGGACGAACCTCTCGAACGACTACTCGGACGCCCGGCGCGGCGCTGACACCGAGGACCGCCTCGGACCCGTGCGGGTGACGGCGGGCGGCCTCGTCCCGCCGCGGCAGGTGCTGATCGCCACCGCCGTGAGCTTCGGCCTGGCCGTGGTCTGCGGCATCTTCCTGGTCGTGGCCAGCGGCATCGAGCTGCTGATCATCGGCGTGCTCTCGATCGCCGCCGGGATCCTCTACACCGGCGGCCCGCGGCCCTACGGCTACGAGGGCCTCGGCGAGGTCTTCGTCTTCCTCTTCTTCGGGATCGTCGCCGTGGCCGGCTCGACCTTCGCGCAGATCGAGTCGTTCCCCACCGAGGCCTTCGTCCTGGCGGTGCCGGTCGGGCTTCTGGCCAGCGCGATCCTCGTGGTCAACAACGTCCGCGACCTCGACACGGACAGCCGGGTCGGCAAGCGGACGCTCGCGGTGCGGCTCGGCCGCTCGCGGACCCGGACGATGTTCGCGGTCATGGTCTACGGCGCGTTCCTCACCGCGCCGCTGGCGATCCTCGGCGCGGGCCTGAACTTCTGGCTCTTCCTTTCCTGGCTCGCGCTGCCGCTCGCGGTCAAGCTCGTGCGGACGGTCCGCAACCACGCGGACGGGCCGACCCTGAACGGCGCGCTCGCCGCGACCGGGCAGCTCCAGCTCGTCTTCTGCGTCCTGCTCTCCGCGGGCATCCTGGCGAGCTGAGCCCGCGACCGCCGATGCCCGCGCGCGAGGCGCCGAGCCGCCGGCTCACGAGGGACTGACCGTGGAGCTGCGTGTCGAGCACACGACGTTGCGCTTCGCGACGCCGCTCTCCACGAGCTACGGCGAGCTGGCCGCGCGCGACCTCTTCACGGTCGAGCTCGACGGCGGCGGGGTCGTGGGCCGTGGCGAGGCGGCGCCGCTCGAGGCCTACGACGGCGTCCCGGCTGCGGCCGTGGCCGAGGCGCTCGCCTTCTACGCGGAGCTCCTGCGCGAGTTCACCCCGGACGTCCCGGGGCACCTGCTGCTCGACGCCTGCCGGAAGGCGGCGGAGCTGCCGGAGGCGCTCGCGGCGATCGACCTGGCGCTGTGGGACCGCGCGGGCAAGCGCGCCGGGCGCCCGGTCGCGGCGCTGCTCCGGGAGGACCATCTGGACGTGATCGACGTCAACGCGACGATCGGGGCGCTCGACCGTGCGGGCGCCGCCCGGGCCGCGGGACGTGCTGCGGCGGAGGGCTTCGGCTGCGTGAAGTTGAAGGTCGGGACCGGCGACGACGCGGGCCGGGTCGCCGCCGTCCGCGCGGCGCTCGGGCCGGGGGTCGCGCTCCGGTTGGACGCCAACGGCGCCTGGGACGTCGAGACCGCGGTCCGGATGATCGACGCCCTGGCGCCCGCCGGGCTCGAGCTCGTGGAGGAGCCCGTCCACGGGGTGCAGGCCGTCCGGGAGGTCCGCGCCCGGGTGGCCACGCGGGTATCGATCGACGAGACGGCCGACGAACCCGGCGCGCTGACCGCCTCGGTGGCCGACGCGGTCTGCCTGAAGATCGGCCGCTGCGGCGGGATCGGCGGCCTGCTCTCCCAGGCCGCGCTCGTGCGGACCACGGGCGCTGACGTCTATCTCGCCTCGACCATGGACGGCCCGCTCGGGATCGCGGCCGCGGTCCACGCGGCGGCCGCCCTGCGGGTGGACATCGCCTGTGGCCTCGCGACGCTCGGGCACTTCGCCGACCTCGACGAGGCGCCGGAGCTGCGGGTGGTCGACGGGGCGATCCGGGTCCCGGCCGGCCCGGGCCTGCTCGGCCCGGACCGCTGAGCACCGGACCAGCGTCTGCCCGAGCAATGCCGTGCCACGCTGAGCGCGGATACGCGCCCGAACGGTGGACGCTCATCCGCTCTCGGCCCCGCGAGCGGCGTGAGCGCGGATACGCGCCCGAACGGTGGACGCTCATCCGCTCTCACCGGTCGTCCGAGGCCAGGATCGCGGCGAGCTGCGCCGGGGCCTCACGCGGGACGCCGTGGCCGACGCCGGGAAGCACGTGGAGCCGCGCGTCGGGAAGCTCAGCGACGAGGCGCTCCCCCAGCGCGGTGAACTTCGTGTCGCGCTCACCGACGACCACGTCGCAGGGCATCGTGAGCTCCTCCAGCCGCGACCACAGCGGCGCCATCGCCCCCGTGCCGATGCCGCGCAACGCGTCGGCCAGCTCGCGCGGGGCGGTGCGCCGGAGATCCTCCGACCAGGCGACCGCGGCGGCCTCCGGGGTCCCCGCGAAGATCGGCTGGGCCTGCCAGAGCTGGGCGAACTCCTCCGTGCCCATCGACTCGGCCCGCCGCGCGAGGGCCGCGTCGGCCCGGCCACGCTCGGCCCGTTCCCCCGGATGCTCGATTCCGGCGGTGGTGGCGACGAGCACGAGCCGTGCAACGCGCTCCGGTGCCGTGAGTGCGACGTGGAGCGCCACCCGGCCACCCATCGAGTAGCCCGCGATCGTGAACCGGGCGTCCGGTGCGCAGGCCAGGACGTCGCGGACGCAGCCGGCGAAGCTCACCGGACGCAGACGCGCCGAGCGCCCGTGGCCCCGCAGATCCGGGGCGAGCGACCGGTAGCGTGCCGGGTCCAGCTGTTCGCGAACCGCGTCCCAGGAACGCCCCGTTCCCGCAAAGCCGTGGAGCAGCACGAGCTCATCCATGCCGCAGAACCTAGACCCAGCCGCCCGCGAGTCCGAGGACGCGCACGCGCTCATCCGCGCGTTCGTCGACGAGCTGGCCCGCTGCGGGGTCGCGGGCGCGGTCACGAGCCCCGGCTCCCGCTCGACCCCGCTTGTCCTCCCGCTCGCCGCCCACGACGGCATCCCGACCTGGTCGCACATCGACGAGCGCTCGGGCGCGTTCTTCGCGCTCGGCGTCGCGAAGGCCACCGGACGCCCCGCCGTCCTGGCCTGTACGAGCGGTACCGCGGCCGCGAATTACCTGCCGGCGCTGATGGAGGCCAAGGAGGCGCGCGTCCCGCTGATCGTGCTCACGGCCGACCGGCCGCCGGAGCTCCGCGAGGTCGGTGCCGGGCAGGTCATCGACCAGGTCAAGCTGTACGGCACGGCGGCGAAGTGGGCGGTGGACGTCGGCACCCATCGCGCGGGCCCGGACCGTCTGCGTTGGATCCGTCAGCTCGCCGCCCGCGCCTTCTGGACCGCACTCGAGGGCCGGCCAGGCGTCGTCCACCTCAACTGGGCGCTGCGCGAGCCGCTCGTCCTCGAGCGCGAGCTGCCGCAGGACGAGAGCGGGCGACCGGACGGACGCCCCTGGGTCTCGCGCCCCCCGCTGTCCGCCGATCCCCTCCCGGCGGCGCAGACGCTCGAGTCGATCGTGCGAGCCGCCGAGAAGGGCGTGCTCGTCGCGGGCCGCCACGAGCGCCGCACGCCCGCGCTC
>JACDAP010000121.1 GCA_013695395.1 Solirubrobacterales bacterium | reverse complement strand
GGCTTGCCGTGCTCCCCGCGCCCTTCACCCGCCGGATCGGCGGGGGGATCGACCGGGCCGAGCGCTCCGGCCTCGACCTGCTCGTCGACGGCGCCGCGACCGGTGTCCGTGTGCTCTCCCGCGCCACGGACGTCGCCGAGCGTCGGGGGCTCGACGCCGCCGTCGACGCGAGCGGTCGGGCGGGCCTGCGGGCCGCCGGACTCTCCGACGGGTTCGAGCGGCGGGGCGTGGACGCGCTCGTCGACGGACTCGCCGTCCGGATCGGCCGGGCCGGAGGGCAGACGCAGCGCCTGCAGTCCGGCCGCCTGCACGAGTACCTCCGTGACGCGATCCTCGGCGCCGCCGCGATCGTCCTCCTCCTTCTCATGACCGCGATCTTCTGATGCCCTGGCTCACGCTCTCCGTCGTCCTGCCCCTCCTGGCCGCCGCGCTCACCCCGCTGCTGCCGGCCCGTCCGGGCCGCGCGCCGCTGGTGCTCGCGCTCGGCGCGACCGGCCTGGCCGGAGTCTGCGTCGCGGCCACCTGGATCCGCTTCGATCCCGGACAGGGGATGCAGCTGGTCGAGGAGGCCACCTGGATCCCGAGCCTCGACGTCGCCTGGCGGCTCGGCGTGGACGGCATGGCGCTCGTGCTCGCCGCGATGACCGTCGTCCTCTTCGTGGTCTCGATCGTCCACGGGCTCGGCCCCGAGCCGATGTCCCGTGCCGCCGCGGGGCTGCTCCTGCTGCTCGAGGCCTCCTGCCTCGCCTTCTTCCTCGCCGAGGACTTCTTCCTCTTCTACATCGCCTTCGACGTCACGCTCGTGGCGATGTACTTCCTGATCGCCCTGTGGGGCGGTGAGCAGCGGCGCTACGCCGCGCTCAAGTTCTTCCTCTACACGCTGATCGGCTCGCTGCCGGTCCTGCTCGGGATCATCGCGCTGTACCTGGCCTCCGATCCGGGCACCTTCAACATGATCCGCCTGGCGGAGGAGCAGCCGTTGGCCGGCAGCGGCCTCGGCGCCTCGCTGGCCTTCCTCGCGTTCTTCGTCGGCTTCGCGATCAAGACCCCGATCGCGCCCTTCCACACCTGGTTGCCCGCCGCCCACGTCGAGGCGCCGACCTCGGGCAGTGTCCTCTTGGCCGGCGTGCTGCTGAAGCTCGGCACCTACGGGCTGATCCGGGTGAACCTGCAGATGCTCCCCGAGGCCTTCCAGCAGTTCGCGCTGCCCGTGGCGCTGCTCGGGCTGTTCTCCGCCCTCTACGGCAGCCTCGTCGCGCTCGCGCAGACCGACCTCAAGCGGCTGATCGCCTACACCTCGATCAACCACATGGGCTACGTCGTGATCGGCGTGGCCGCCGCGGCGGCGAGCGGGGTCAGCACCCGCGGGCGCGAGCTCGCGATCGACGGGGCGGTGCTGCAGATGGTCGCCCACGGCATCGTGACCGGCGCGCTGTTCCTGCTCGCGGGCATGCTCGCCGAGAAGGCCGGCACCCGGGACCTGCGCGAGCTCGGCGGGCTCTTCCGGCCGCTGCCGATCTTCGGCGCGGTGACCGCGCTCGTCTTCTTCGCCTCGCTCGGCCTGCCCGGCCTGGCGCAGTTCCCGGCCGAGCTCCAGCTCTTCCTCGGGGCCTTCGACGCGTTCCCGGCCGTCGGCGCGCTCGCGGTCACCGGCATCGTCATCACGGCCGGGCTCTTCCTGCTCGCGCTCCAGCGCGCCTTCATGGGGGAGACCCCGGAGCGCCTGCTCGGGCTCGCGGATCTGACGCGGCGGGAGTGGCTGACCCTCGCGCCCCTGCTTCTGCTCACCGTCGCGCTCGGGGTCTACCCCCGCCTGGCCCTCGACGCGATCCACGCGGCGAGCTGGCTGACGTGAGCGACAACGGGGGCACCCTCGAGCAGGCCAAGGCCGCCGAGGACATGATGCTCCGCGAGCTCGCGTGGCTCTGGCCGATCGGGGTCCTCACCGCCGCCGCGATCGTCGCCGTGGTGCTGGCCATGGTGCTCCCGCGGGAGCGCCAGCGGCTCGTCGGGGCCTGGGTGGCCGGCGCGCACCTGACCTGCGCGGCGCTTGCCGCCGCGGTGTGGCTCGACCGCGGGTTCCGCTCGACGATGTCCGGGATGGTCCTCGTCGACGGACTCTCCCTCGCCCTGGCCGGCATCGTCGGGGTGGCCGGGGCGGCCTGCGTCGCGCTGGCCGCGCCCGCCGTGCAGGACACCGACCGCGAGGGCGAGTTCTACGCGATGCTCACCTTCGCCTCGCTCGGCTGCGTCGTGCTCGGCTCCACGGCCGACGCGGCGCTGCTCGCCCTGGCGATCGGCGCGCTCGGCCTCGCGACCTTCGTCCTCACCGGCTACCGGCGCGGCTCCACCCGGGCCAACGAGGCCTCGATCAAGTACTACGTCTTCGGGACCGTGAGCGGCGCGGTGATGGTCTACGGCCTCTCCTGGTGGTTCGGCCTCGCGGGCACCACGTCCCTGCGTACGATCGGCGTCGCGCTGCAGAGCGCGCCCGCGGGCGTGGTCGCGGTCTCCACGGGGCTCGTCCTCGTCGGCCTCTTCTACAAGGCGGCCGTCGTCCCGTTCCACTTCTGGACGCCGGACGCCTACGACGGGGCACCGCTGGCGGTCGCCGCCTACCTCTCCCTACTCCCCAAGCTCGCCGCCCTCGTCGCGCTCTCGCGTGTCCTCACGCTCGCCCTGCCCGGCGATCTCGCGGGCTGGAGCACCGTCGTGGCGGTCGCCGCGGCGGTCACGATGAGCCTCGGGAACCTCGCCGCCCTGCGCCAGCAGAGCGCCGTGCGGCTGCTCGCCTACTCGTCGATCGCCCAGTCGGGGTACCTGCTCATGGCCGTCGCCGCGCTCGAGCGCTCCGACCGGGCGCTGCCCGCGCTCGTGTACTACGCGATGGCCTACGCCGTGGCCAACCTCGCCGCCTTCGCCGTCGTCATCGCCGTACAGCGCGAGCGCGGGTCGGTCGAGCTCTCCGCCTTCGCGGGGCTCGGGCGCCGCCATCCGTGGCAGGCGGCCGCGCTCGGGCTGAGCCTGCTCTCGCTCGTCGGGATCCCGCCGGTCACCGGCTTCGTCGGCAAGCTCGAGCTCTTCACCGCGTCGATCGACGCCGGTCAGAGCTGGCTGGCGGTCGTGGCGGTGATCAACACGGTGATCTCGCTCTTCTACTACCTGCGCCTGCTCGCGCCGGCGGTGCTTGAGCCGACGCCGACCACGCCGTCCGATCTCGGCCGCAGCCTCGCCGGCCGCACGGTTCTGCGCACCGCGCTCGCCACCTCCGCCGCCGCGGTGCTGCTCTTCGGGCTCGCCGCCCAGCCGCTGCTCGCGCTGGCCGAGCGGGCGATCATGCTGCCGCTGTGAGGGCCGGGTGGAAGGAGGACCGACGCCCGACTACGGCACTCACGACCGAGGGGCATCCTCGGCGGCCAGGTCGCCGAGCAGCTCGCGGGTCTCCTCCAGGCGGCCGGCGAGGATCTGCTTGGCGATCTCGAGCAGCTGGAAGATCCGCGGGTCCTTCGCGCGATAGAAGACGCTCGTCCCGGCGCGCCGGCTCTCCACGAGGCCCTGGCGGCGCATCGCGGTGAGGTGCTGAGAGGTGCCGCTCGACTCGAGGCCCGTGGCGGCCTGCAGCTCGCCGACGCTGCGCTCCCCGTCGCGCAGCAGCTCGAGGATCCGCACGCGGGCGGGGTGCCCGAGCACGCGGAAGAAGTCGGCCTTCAGGCGGAAGATCGGCGGCGGCTCGCCGGACGCGGGCTCGAGCGGTGCGGGCGACATGTCCGTAGATACTACCGATGTGCAAATCTTCAAAACTCTGTAGACATAAAGGTATGCACACGACTCGCGTCCCCGCCACGCCTTCACATGAGCGCTCGTTCCTCCCGCTGCTGGCGACCCTGGCCGGCGGCGTCGCGACCGTCACCCTCATCCTCATCGGGGCGGGCGGCGCTCCGCCCGCCTTCGGGGTGATCGGCGGGGGCGTCGTGATGGTGCTCTTCGTCCTCGCCGTCCTGGTCGGCATGCAGCGCCTGCTCTCCGACGCGTGAGCCTCTCGCGGCTGCTTCCCCGCCGGGCCGACTACGCAGGGCTGCGCACCGCCTGGCGGGCGGATCTCGTCGCCGGGATCACGGTCGCGGTCGTGGCGCTGCCGCTCGCGCTCGGCTTCGGGGTGGCGTCGGGGCTCGGCGCCGAAGCGGGCCTCGTGACCGCGATCGTGGCGGGGGTCGTCGCCGGCGTCTTCGGCGGCTCGAGCGTTCAGGTCAGCGGTCCCACCGGCGCGATGACGGTCGTCCTCGTCCCCGTGGTCGCCTCCGTCGGCCCGTCCGGCGTGATGGTCGTGGCGCTGCTCGCCGGGCTCCTGCTGATGCTCGCGGGTACCGCGCGGCTCGGTCGCTACGCGGGGCTCCTGCCCTGGCCGGTCGTCGAGGGCTTCACGGTCGGGATCGCGCTGCTGATCTTCCTGCAGCAGGTGCCGGCCGCGCTTGGCGTGATCAAGCCCGCGGGGGAGAACACCGCTCTGGTCGCCGTCCGCGCGATCTCCTCGTGGGGCGGTGAGGGCTGGGCCGCGGCAGCGCTGGTCGCGCTGGTCGCGCTCGTCATGGTCGTGCTCCCGCGGCTGCACCGCGCGCTCCCGGCGTCGCTGATCGCCGTGGTCGCCGCGACCGCGCTG
>JACDAP010000099.1 GCA_013695395.1 Solirubrobacterales bacterium | reverse complement strand
CCCCTGCCCCGGGCGACACCGCGAACGCGCCGCGCCCCGGCCCGCCCGCCGACGCGGACCCGCCGCGCCCCGACCTGCCCGGCGACGTGGACGTCTCGTTCGCCGGAGAGGGCTCGCAGGGCGCCTGGGTCTTCCGCCACAAGGGTGCGCGGGAGGACCCTGTGCTGCTCTTCCTCCACGGCTGGACCGCCGTGAACCCCGAGCTCTACGGGCCCTGGCTGACGCACCTGGTGCGCGAGGGGTCGACCGTCGTCTACCCCGTCTACCAGGACGCCCCGTTCCTGGCCCCGGACCTCGCCTTCGACGGCGTCGTGGCGGGGGTGCGCGCCGCGCTCGAGGAGGAGGAGCTGCCGCGGGCGGGGTGGGTCGTCGCCGGCCACTCCGCGGGCGGGGCGATGAGCGCCGACTACGCCGCGAGCGCGAAGCGGCTCAGGCTGCCGCCGGCGCGGGCGATCTTCTCCGCCTACCCCGGCCGGATGACCCGCGGGATCCCGCTCGCGCTCCCGGAGGCGGCCGACCCGCGCGAGATCCCGAGCATGACCCGCATCGTCTCCCTCTACGGCACCGACGACCAGACGGTGGGTGACACCATCGCCAAGCGGATCGTCGCGCGGGCGCAGGTCGACGACGAGGAGCTCGTCCGCGTCGAGGACCCCGCGGTCAGCGACCACCTCGGCCCGCAGCGCTCCGGCCCGGAGACGCGGCGGGTCTTCTGGCGCCGGCTCGACGCGCTGGTGGCGAAGGCCCGCGGCGCTTCCTGACCGCGCAGGGCCACGGCTGCGCCATCCGTGCGGTGCTTCTACCGCTATACGGGATGGCCACCGCACGGATGCGGGATCAGCCGAGCGGGTCCCGCCCGTCCCAGGTGCCCTCGGCACCGAAGGGGCGGAAGCGCACGAAGAGCTCCTCCGCGTACCAGTCCTCCGCCCGGGTCCGCCGCAGCACCTCGCGGTGAGCGGGGTCGCCGTAGGCGTAGGCCTGCATTTCGTCGGCCGAGCGCCAGAGGGAGAACGTCGCCTGCCGTGCGAGCGGCCACTCGCCGACGCCGACGCTCGCCAGCCGCCCCGAGGCGTCCGCAAGGGCTCGGGCGGGCGGCTCGATCGCGCCGTAGAACGCGCGCAGGCGGCGCACGCGGATGCTCGCCCGGGTGAGGACCGCCACCGGCCCCGGCCCGGCGACCCGCTCGACGGCGCCGGTTCGGTCCTCCTCGTCGCCACCGAGGCCGTCGGCCGAGACCGCATCGCCGGGCTGCTCACCACTGCGCCCGTGGGCTCCGGGGCGGGCACGGGCGCCGCGCCCGGAATGCTGCTCCGTCGGGCCCGCCAACGGGTTCGTCCCGCCCCAGGCGCCGTGAGATCGCAGGGGTTCGAGACGGACGCTGTAGCGCTCCGCGTCGAGCGAGGCCCAGCGGGCCGGGATCTCGGAGCCCGCGAGGAAGGCGTCGAGCGCCGACTCCTGCTCCCACACCGCGAAGAGCGCCCAGCGGCGCAGGTCCGCGCCCAGGGTCATCGTCTCCCCGCGGCCGGTGCCGAGCAGCTTCCAGAAACGCAGGCCCGGGGTGCGGACCAGCTCCGGGCGGTCGAGGCCCATGCGCGAGACTGCCTCCGGCGCGGTGGCGCGCGGGAAGCGGTTCAGGTGGAAGGAGGCGAGCACGACGGACATGGAGTACGGAGCAGCGTCCATCATCGGCTACCTGCTCGGGTCGGTGCCGGTGGCCCTGTGGGTCGCACGGCGGCACGGGGTCGATCTCCGGCGGACCGCCGACGGGAACCCGGGCGCCTGGAACGCGCTGGAGCAACTCGGGGCGTATCGGGCCTGGCCGGCGTTCCTCGGCGACGGGCTGAAGGGGACGCTCGCAGGGCTCGTGGGGCTCGCGCTCGGCGGGATCTGGGTCGCCTACGCCGCCGTCGCCGCGGCGATGCTCGGCCACGCCTTCCCGGCGTTCGCCCGCTTCCGCGGCGGCAAGTCAGTGATGTGCTTCGCCGGCGGGATGTTCGCGCTCTCCCCGCTCGCTGCGCTCCTTGCGCTGGCCGCCTGCCTGCTGGTCGCGCTCGTGCGGCGTTCGTTCGCGGCCGGCGCGCGCGTGGGCGTCTTCGGGGTCCCGCTCCTCCAGCTGCTCCTCGATCCGGTCGAGCGGGTCGCCGCGACCGGAGCGCTGATGACACTGATCGGCGCGCTGTTCGTGGTGAGACGGCTCGGCGCAGCTCCGAACGGTCCGGCCTCCGGCTCGGACGGGCCGACAGGTCAGTAGCGGCGACCACGCCAGCGCCGGTCGGCGCGGAGCACGCTCCAGGTGAGCCGCGCCACGGCGGGCAGGTCGGCCAGCGGTGCGAGCCAGAACGCGGCGCCGTGGTCTCGGTAGGTCCGGCGGAAGGCGCCGTGGAGGGCGAGACGGAGCACGAGAAGTCCGAGGTCGAGCCGGGAGCCGCGCCGCGCGAGCAGGCGGGGCAGCGGCAGCGCCTGGACCGCCCAGAGCGTCGCGACGTCGAGCGCCAGCCAGGGCGCGGCGGTCACGTCGGGCGCCATCAGCGAACGGCTCCAGCCGGTCCAGGTCTCGGCCGCCGAGGTGTACATGCGCACCTCGAGGAGGTCGCTCACGTCGACGGTGAGCAGCTCCCACCCACGGCGACGCAGCGCCCGGGCGAGCGCCACGTCGTCGGTCATGTGCTCGGCCGAGAGCGCGAAGCCGCCCGCCGCCAGGAGCTCCTCCCGCCGGGCGGCCAGGCACTGCCCGTTGGCCACCGCCCGGCTGGGGCGGGGCTGGAAGCCGTCCACGTCGCCGGGCCCGAAGCGGTAGACCAGCGAGGCCAGGAACGCCGGGTGCAGGAACCGCTCGCCGAGGCTTCGGCAGTCGAACCTGACCGTTCCCGTCAGGAGGGTGCACGCAGGCGCGGCGAGCAGCGCGTCCGCCAGCGCGACGACGAGTCCGGGCTCGGGCCGAACGTCCGCGTCCAGCGTCACCACGAGCTCACCGGTCGCTTGCTCGAGGCCGTGCTGGAGCGCGCTGGGCTTCCCGACGCAGCCGGTCGGCAGCGGCGGCGCGAGGACGACCCGGGCACCGTGGTTCACCGCGACCCGGGCGGTCTCGTCGGTCGAGTGGTCGTCGACCACGATCAGCTCGTGGACCGCCGGGTCGTCGGCGAGCGCGCGCAGGACCGGACCGATGCGATCCGCCTCGTCACGGGCGGGGATCACCACGCTCACCGTCGCGTCCGGTGCGCCGGCGAGCGGTGCGAGCGGACCGCGACGGTTCCGACCGCGGGCCAGCCGGGCGAGCACGAGGGCGGTGAGCCCGGCCTGGACGGAGACGAAGGGACGCACCCCCCGATTGACGCACACCCCGCGACCGTGCGCGCGCCCGCCCTGCGTGGCCGCAAGCCGGGCGCGAGGAAGCTGAAACGCGTTCACCTCCGGGGCTAGACTGCGTGGCGACCGCTGGACCGACCCCAAGGAGATCAGGGTGGACCTGAACGACACGCCGGACCAGGCCGCGTTCCGCACCAAGGTGCAGGAGTGGCTGAAGGAGCACAAGGCCGAGGCGCCGCCCGCCGCGGGCGACTCGAGCGACAGCGCCTGGATCGACAGCCGCCGCGCCTGGCAGGACAAGCTCTCCGAAGCCGGCCTGGCCGGCCTCACGTGGCCGAAGGAGTTCGGCGGCCAGGGGCTCGGGCCGATCGAACAGGTGATCTGCAACCAGGAGATCGCGGCCGCCCACGTCCCCGGGATCCTCGACGTGATCGGGATCGGGATGCTCGGGCCGTGCATCATCGCCCACGGCACCGACGAGCAGAAGTCGCGCTACCTCGGCCCGATGCTCCACGGTGACGAGGTCTGGTGCCAGATGTTCTCCGAGCCCGCCGCGGGCTCCGACCTGGCCGCCGTGCAGACCAGGGCGGTCGAGAACGAGGACGGCTCGTTCTCGCTCACCGGCCAGAAGGTCTGGACGACGAACGCGCAGTTCTCCTCCTACGGGCTGCTGCTTGCCCGCACCTCGCCGGACAAGCACAAGCACAAGGGCCTGACGATGTTCATCGTGCCGATGGACGCGGAGGGCGTGAGCATCCACGGCCTGCGGCAGATCTCCGGGGAGGCCGAGTTCAACGAGGTCTTCCTCGACGACGTGCGGATCCCGGCCGAGAACGTGGTCGGCGGCGTCGACAACGGCTGGGGTACCGCCCTGACCGTCCTCATGTTCGAGCGGCTCACGATCGGCCTGGGCTCGGAGGGCTTCGGCTACCGCAGCGACCGGTTCGCCGAGGCGATCGGCACCGACGAGGCGGCCAAGCGCGACCCCCAGGTTCGCCAGCGCCTCGGCGACCTGGCGGCCGAGCTGCTCGCCGTGCGCTTCACCGGGTACCGCACCCTGACCGCGCTCGCCAAGGGCCAGATCCCCGGCCCGGAGTCCGGTCTTGCGAAGGTCACGACCGTGAACGCGGCGATCGCCGCCGGCGAGCTGATCGCCGACGTCCAGGGCCCTGAGGCCCTGAGCGAGGAGAGCGAGTGGGCCTACCTCATCTCGTTCCTGCCCGGCCTGAAGTCGGCCGGCGGCACCGAGGCGATCCTGCGCAACACGATCGGTGAGCGGGTCCTCGGCCTGCCGCCCGAGCCCCGCCTCGACAAGGGCATCCCGTTCAGCGAATTGCGCGCCAAGGAGAAGGAGGCGGTGTCGGCATGAACCTCGCACTCAGCGATGAGCAGGAGTTCCTGAAGGACGCGGCCAAGGGCGCCCTCGCGCGCTTCAAGACCGTGGAGGCCGCCCGGGAGTCCCTCGAGGACCCCTCGCAGCTGCCCGACCTGTGGCAGACCGTCGTCGAGGCCGGCTGGACGGGCCTCCTGATCGACGAGGAGCGCGGCGGCGCGGGCCTGCGCCCGTTCGACGCGATGCTCGTGCTCGAGGAGTGCGGCAAGGTGCTCGCCCCGACCCCGCTGCTCGGGCTGCTCCCGGCCTCCTACCTCCTCGACCGCGGCGCGGACTCGGCGTGCAACGCCGTGGCCTCGGGTGAGGAGCGCCCGACGCTCGTGGCGGCCCGGCCGCCCGGCGACGTGCACGGCGGCTGGACCGTCGAGGCGAAGGTCGGCATGGCCCGCGTCGACGCCCCGACGATCGGTGACGACGGCTCGGTCACGGGCTCCGCCGCCTGGGTGCTCGACGCACCCGGCGCCACCTCGTTCGTGGTCGTCGGCGTCGACGGGTCCGGCAACGGTGCCGCGTCGGTGGTCGCCGCGAGCGACGCTTCCGTGGAGTCCGTGACGCGCTACGACGCCACCCGCGCGCTCGGGCACGTCAGCTTCGACAGCGCGCCGGGGCGGAAGCTCTCGGTGGACGAGGGCCAGCTGGCCGCCGCGTGGTACCTCGGCCAGGCGCTGCTCGGCGCCGAGTCGCTCGGCACGGTGCAGACCTGCCTGGCGATGGCCGTCGAGTACGCGAAGGAGCGGTTCACCTTCGGGCGGGCCATCGGCTCCTACCAGGCCGTCAAGCACGAGATCACCGAGATCCTGCGCAAGCAGGAGAACGCCCGGTCGCTCGCGTTCTACGCGGGCTGGGCCGGGCAGGACAAGCCCGACGAATGGGGCCTCGCGGCCTCCGCGTTCCGGTCGACGGCGGGCCACGCGCTCGACTTCGCCACCCGGGCGAACATCAACGTGCACGGCGGGATCGGGGCGACGTGGGAGCACGACGCGCCGCTGTTCTTCCGCCGCGCGCAGCTCTCCCGCCGCCTGCTGGGCGGCGCGCACGACGCGACCGACCGCGTCGCCGGCGAGCTGTTCGCCGCGCAGGCGCTCGCGGCCGCCTGAGCGCTCCTGGTGCTCCGG
>JACDAP010000085.1 GCA_013695395.1 Solirubrobacterales bacterium | reverse complement strand
CTTCTGGGACGAGACGGAGGGCATCCTCGCGCGGGCGCTCGCGGGAGCCGAGCTCGAGTACCGGGTTGCTGCGGGGGAGGGGGCCTTCTACGCGCCCAAGATCGACCTGCACGCCACAGACTCGCTCGGCCGCTCCTGGCAGCTGGGCACGGTGCAGCTCGACTACAACATGCCCGAGCGCTTCGGCCTCTCCTACATCGGGGCCGACAACGCAGAGCACCAGCCGGTGATGATCCACCGGGCGCTGATGGGTTCCTACGAGCGCTTCGTCGGCATCCTCATCGAGGACACCGCCGGTGAGCTGCCGCTCTGGCTCTCCCCGGTCCAGGCGATCGTGCTCCCGATCGCCGACCGCCACGAGGACGCCGCCCGCGTGGTGGTCGACCAGCTCCGTGCGGCGGGCCTGCGGGCCGAGAGCGACGAACGGACGGAGTCGGTCGGGCGGAAGATCCGCGACGCCGAGCTGCGCAAGGTGCCCTACATGCTCGTCGTCGGCGACCGGGAGGCCGAGGACGGCACCGTCGCCGTGCGGCGTCACCGGGAAGGGGACGAGGGCACCGAGGCCGTGGCCGACTTCGCCGCCCGCATCCTCGCGGACGTCCGCGCCCGGTCGCGGTGAGCGACTGGCGGACCCGCCTCGGAGCGCTCGAGGCCGAGCCGCTCGGTGACGGTCGCGAGCTGCGCCACGCCCGTTCGTTCGGTGAGAAGCGCAGGGGCCTCGCCGGGCTCACCTCGCTTCCCCCCGAGGTCGGGCTGCAGATCCATCGCTGTCGCGCGGTGCACACCGTCGGGATGCGCTTCGCGCTCGACCTGATCTGGCTCGATGGCGACGGTCGCGTGGTGCGGATCGACCGCGGCGTGCCGCGCCGGCGCCAGCGATTCTGTCGGCGCGCGAGGAGCGTGATCGAGGTCGCGGCGGGGGAGGGTGACGCCTTCGTGGCGGCCGCGGCGTGAGGAACGTGTCCCGCGCCCGGCGTGCGTATGGCTAGACTTCGCACCGTTGACACGATTCCAGCTTGAGGCCGCCGCCCCCATGCCGCGGCCCACCCACCGATAAGTGCCGGTCCCGAGAAGGTTCGACCGGCGCCCGCCCGAGCGGGACACGACCCGGATCAACGAGCGCATCCGCGTTCCCGAGGTCCGTCTCATCGACGAGAACGGCGAGCAGGTCGGCGTGATGCGCACGCAGGACGCGCTGAACCACGCCCAGACCCGCGATCTCGATCTCGTCGAGGTCGCCCCCGAGGCCAAGCCGCCCGTCTGCCGGGTGCTCGACTACTCGAAGTACAAGTACGAGCAGGCGCAGAAGATCAAGCACGCCAAGAAGCACCAGCAGCAGATCGTGGTGCGCGAGATCAAGTTCCGGCCGAAGATCGCCGAGCACGATTACGAGACCAAGAAGGGCCACGTCGAGCGCTTCCTGCGCCACAAGGACAAGGTCAAGGTGACGATCATGTTCCGCGGCCGCGAGGTCACCCACCCCGAGCGCGGCGTGATGATCCTCGACCGCCTCGCCGGCGACCTCGAGGAGCTCTGCCAGGTCGATCAGCGTCCGATCCAGGACGGGCGCAACATGACGATGCTGCTCGCCCCGTCGAAGGCCGTGCTGGCTGACGCCCTCGAGGAGCACCACGACGACGACGTCGACCTCGACTCGCTCGAGGATCGCGATCCCGGCGACGCGGAGGAGACCGCCGCGGCCCCAGCCCCGAAGCCCGAGCCCGTGGCGCGGCAGATCCAGTCGGACGCCGAGAAGGAGAACATCGTCGTCACCGACGACGGCACGATCGTCGGCACCGAGGACGAGCCGCTCGGCGCGCTCCCGCCTCCGCCCAAGAAGAAGAAGCCCGCGGCGAAGAAGAAGCCGGCGGCCGAGAAGCCCGCCGAGAAGGAGCCCGCACCCGAGGCCGAGACGGCCCCGGCGGACGGCTAGCCGCTAGTCTCTCACGCTGCTATGCCGAAGATGAAGACCCACTCGGGCGCCAAGAAGCGCTTCAAGCTCACTGCGAGCGGCAAGGTCAAGGCGCGTCACGCCAAGACCAGCCACATCCTTGAGAAGAAGAGCGCGAAGAAGAAGCGTCACCTCGGGAACGACTACGTTCTCGCCGATCAGGACGCCAAGCGCGCCAAGAAGCTGCTGGGAGCGAAGACCCGATGACCCGCGTCAAGCGCAGTGTCCACGCCAAGAAGAAGCGCCGCTCGGTCCTCGCGCAGACCAAGGGCTTCCGCGGCCAGGCGAACTCGAACTACAAGCGGGCCAAGGAGGCGCTGCTCAAGGCGGACTCCTACGCCTACCGCGATCGCCGCAACCGCAAGCGCGACTTCCGCAAGCTGTGGATCACCCGCATCAACGCCGCCGCGCGCCTGAACGGCATGCCGTACGGCCAGTTCATGCACGGCCTCAAGCTCGCCGGCATCGAGCTCGACCGCAAGGTGCTCGCCGACATCGCCGTCCGTGACGCCGAGACGTTCTCCCGATTCGTGGAGGTCTCGCGAGAGGCCGTCGCCAACAAGCCCGCCCCGGAGGCCGTCGCCGCGTAGAGCAGCAGCAGACATCAGCAGGTCCCCCGGGCGTCGCTCCTCACCGCAGGACCGGCGCCCGTCGTGTTTTCCAGACCCATGATCACCTCAGCCCAGAACCCGCTCCTCAAGGAGATCAAGCGCCTCCAGCGCAAGCGGGAGGGTGGTCGCTTCGTGGCCGAGGGCGAGGACCTGCTCGCCGCGGCCGACGCTGCCGGGTGGGCGCCGGTGCATCGGCTCGAGGCGGGCATCGACGTGGAGCCGGCGCTGCTCGACGGGATCTCCGCGCTCGGCTCGGGCACGCGGATGTTGGCGGTCTACGAGCAGCGGTGGGCGCCGGAGCCGACCGGGGAGCTCGCGCTCTACCTCCACGGGGTGGGCGATCCCGGGAACGTCGGCACGATCCTGCGCGGAGCCCTCGCCTTCGGCGCCGACTGCGTCGTGCTCGGCCCCGGGTGCGCCGACCCCTACGGCGGCAAGGCGGTCCGCGCCTCGATGGGCGCGATCTTCAGCGTCTCCGTGGTTCGGGCGGAGCTTGGCGCCTGCCCGGCGCCGCGCGTGGCGCTCGTCGCCCGGGGCGGGGAGCCGCTGCGGGGCGTCGAGGGCCGGGCCGGGACGCTCGTCGTCGGCGCCGAGCGCGACGGCCTGCCCGACGAGCTCGTCGCCGCGTGCGAGCGGACCGCCCACATCCCGATCGCCTCGGAGTCGCTCAACGCGGCGATGGCGGCGAGCGTGGCTCTCTACGAATGGACGCATAGGGTGAGTGCCGATGGACGTGCTTGAGCGGATCGACGAGCTGCGCGCCGAGGCCGAAGGGGCCGCCCGTGCCGCCACGGACACCTCGGGGCTCGAGGAGATCCGGGTGCGCTTCCTCGGGCGCAAGGCCGAGCTGCCGAACCTCCTGCGCGGCGTCGCCGAGCTGCCGCCCGAGCAGCGCGGCGCGGTCGGCAAGGCCGCCAACCAGGCGCGCAAGGCCGTCGAGGCGCTCCTCGACGAGCGTGGTGGTGCCCTGGCCGGCACCGAGCTCGAGGCGCGCCTGCTCGCCGACCGCGTCGACGTCACGCTGCCGGGCTCCCCGGTGCGGCCCGTCGGGCGGCTCCACCTGCTCACCGCCACCCGACGCGAGATCGAGGACGTCTTCCTCGGCCTCGGCTTCTCGGTGGTCGAGGGGCCAGAGGTCGACTCGGTGCTCAACAACTTCGACAAGCTCAACCACGACCCGGCCCACCCGGCCCGGTCGCTGAGCGACACGTTCTACGTGAGCGATGACGTGGTCTTGCGGACCCACACCTCGCCGATGCAGGTCCGTTCGATGGAGCTCCAACCGCCGCCGATCGCGATCATCGTCCCCGGGCGCGTCTACCGGCGCGACTCCGACGCCACGCACACCCCGCAGTTCCACCAGGTGGAGGGGCTGTGGATCGACGAGGACGTCACCCTGGCCGACCTGAAGGGCGTGCTGCTCGCCTTTGCCCGGGCGATCTTCGGCGACGAGCGCGACGTCCGGCTGCGCCCCCACTTCTTCCCCTTCACCGAGCCGTCCGTGGAGGTCGACGTGAGCTGCTTCCAGTGCGACGGGACCGGGACGCTCAAGCGCACCGGCACGCGCTGCAACCTCTGCAAGGGCACCGGCTGGCTCGAGATCCTCGGCTCCGGCATGGTCGACCCGAACGTGCTCTCAGGGATAGAGGCCAACGACTACGACCCGGAACGCTGGCAGGGCTTCGCGTTCGGGATGGGGATCGAGCGGATCGCGATGCTCAAGCACGGCTTCCCGGATCTCCGGCAGCTCTACGAGAACGACCAGCGCTTCGCGGGGCAGTTCGGATGAGGGTCCCGCTGAGCTGGCTCCATGAGTACGTCCGGCCCGCGCTCGGGACCCGCGAGCTGGCCGCACGGCTGGCGATGACCGGCACCGAGGTCGACCGCATCCACCACCACGGCGTCGAGGCGGCCGAGCACTTCGTGGTCGGCAAGGTGCGCTCCGCCGAGCCGCATCCGGACGCCGACAAGCTCCAGGTCTGCACGGTCGACGTGGGGGATCCAGAGCTTTCGCAGATCGTCTGCGGGGCGCCGAACGTCGCCGCGGGGCAGACCGTCGCGGTGGCCCGGCCGGGCGGCGTCATGCCCGACGGCATGAAGCTCAAGGCCGCGAAGCTCCGCGGCGTGGTGAGCGCCGGCATGATCTGCTCCGAGCGCGAGCTCCTGCTCGGTGAGGGCCACGAGGGCATCCTCGTCCTCGACGACGCGCACGCCGCGGGTACACCGATCACCGAGGTGCTCCCGATCGTGGACGAGGTCCTCGAGCTCGAGATCACGCCCAACCGCCCCGACTGCCTCGGCCTCTACGGCGTCGCGCGGGAGGCTCACGCGGCCACCGGCGCGCCGCTTGCGCCGCCGCCGTGGACGGAGGATCCTGGTTCGCTCGGGCCGGTCGATCCCGCGCTCGCGCAGGTCCACGTCGAGGACCCCGATCTCTGCCCGCGCTTCACCGCGCGGGTCTTCGAGAACGTCACGATCGCGCCGTCGCCGCAGTGGCTTCAGGCGCGCCTGCTGGCCGCCGGGCAGCGGCCGGTCAACAACGTCGTCGACATCACGAACTACGTGATGTTCCTCACCGGCCAGCCGCTCCACGCCTTCGACCTCGACCGCGTCGCGGGCGGCACGCTGACGGTCCGCCGGGCGCGTGATGGGGAGACGCTCACCACGCTCGACGGCCAGGAGCGCACGCTCGACCCCGACATCGTCCTGATCGAGGACGCCGACGGGCCGACCTCGCTGGGTGGCGTGATGGGCGGGCAGCGCTCGGAGGTGGAGCCGACCACGACGCGGGTGCTGCTCGAGGTCGCCAGCTGGAACGGGCCGAACATCAACCGGACGATGGCGAGGACCGGGCTGCGCTCCGAGGCGGGCGCTCGCTACGAGAAGACGCTCGCGCCCGAGCAGACGCTCGAGGCCCAGGCGGTCGCCTCCCGGCTCATGCTCGAGTTGACCGGTGCGACGCTCGCGTCCGGCACGATCGACGTCGGCGGGGCCGGTCCCGAGCCGCTGGTCATCCGGC
>JACDAP010000071.1 GCA_013695395.1 Solirubrobacterales bacterium | reverse complement strand
CCTCGCCGACCTGCGCCCGACGCTCGCGACCCTGCCGCCGCTCACCGACCGGCTGCGGACCCTGCTTCCGCTCGTCACCCCGGTCACCGACTGCGTCCGCGACCGGGCGCTCCCCGTGCTCGAGAGCAAGCTCGACGACGGCAAGCTCAGCACCGGGCGCCCCGTGTGGCAGGAGGCCGTCGCCACGCTCCCCGGGGTCGCCGGCGCCTCCGGGAGCTTCGACGCCAACGGCGCCTGGGTCCGCTACAACAGCGGCGTCGGCGACGCGACGGTCTCCACGGGCGCTGTCCCGGGGCTCAGCACCGCCGTCGGGACGCTCAGCGGCACGAGTTCCTCGCCGCCGATCGGCTCGCGACCGACCTGGCTCGGCAGCAGGCGCACGCCGCCGTTCCGGCCCGACGTCCCGTGCGCGAGCAACCAGCCGCCGGACCTTCAGGCCCGCACCGGCGGCGGCAGCCCGATGCGCTCACGCGCCGGCGTCCGCAAGACGCCGACCACGCGCGCCCAGCTCGAGCGGCTGCTCGCGGCGCCCGACGCGCCGGTCCTCGGGAAGCAGGCGGCACCGTGAGTCTCAAGCGGCAGCTGCTCGACAACCTCTCCGGCATCGCGGCGATCCTCTTCATCGCCGCCGTCTCGATCGTCATCACGAGCTACATCCTGCTCCAGCAGCGGGTCCCGAATCCGTTCGAAGAGCGCTACACGGTGAAGGTCGCCTTCGCCGGAACCGCGGGCCTCACCCCGGGCGCGGGGCAGCCGGTCAACGTCGCGGGCGTCCAGGTCGGCCAGGTCGGCGCCGTCGAGCTCCGCGACGGGCGCTCGATCGTCAGCCTGACGATGAAGAAGCAAAAGCTCCCGACGGTCTTCGCGGACGCCAAGGCCGACCTGATCCCGCGCACGCCGCTCAAGGATCTCCAGGTCGAGCTCTTCCCCGGGACCCGCGGAAGCCGGCCGCTCGCCGAGGGCGCGGTCATCCCGGTGTCCCGTACGACGATCCCGATCGACGCGGACGAGCTGCTCGCGGCCCTCGACGGGGACACGCGACAGTACTTCGAGATCCTGCTGGCCGAGACCGGGCGCGGGATCGGCGACCGGGGACCCGACCTACGGCGGGTGCTCGCCGAGCTGAAGCCGACCGCGAAGCAGCTCGCCTCGCTCACCGAGGCCGTGCGGGGCCGCCGGGTCGCGCTCCGCGGCCTCGTCCATGAGCTCTCGATCATCGCCGAGGCGGCGGGAGAGAAGGACACCGAGCTCGCGAGCCTCGTGACGACCGGCAACGCGACGCTCCAGGCGCTCGCCGCCGAACAGCGGGCGCTGCGCACCTCCGTCCGCGACCTCCCCGGCACGCTGCGCCAGGTCCGCTCCACGCTCGAGAACGTCGAGACGTTCACCGCCGAGCTGAGCCCGGCCCTGCAGCGCCTGCAGGTCCCGGCCAAGCGGATCGGCCCCGCGCTCCGAGCGCTCGACCCGGTGACCGAAGAGGCCCCGGGCATCCTCCGCAATCAACTGCGCCCGCTCGTGCGAGAGGCGCGCCCGCTCGTGCGGGAGCTGCGCCCGGCGGCCACCGAGCTGACCGCTGCCGTGCCCGACCTCGTCTCCGTCGTCAAGACCGCGACCTACGTGGTCAACGAGCTCGCCTTCAACCCCGAGGGCGACGACGAGGGCTACCTGTACTGGCTGGCCTGGTTCGGCCACAACGGTGCGTCGTTTCTGAGCACCCAGGACGCCAACGGCCCCGCGTGGCGCGGCTTGGGGCTGATCAGCTGCAGCTCGGTGGCAGGAGTGCCCGACATCGGTCCGGCGCTCAACGCCGTGCTCGGCCAACTTCCGCTCTGCGGGGACGGGACCTGACCGCATGGGGACCAAGGGAACACCCCGCTCCTCGGTCGCGGTGGCCATCGCCTTCGCGCTCTCGGTCTTCCTCCTCGGCCTGTTCGTCTGGAAGTCGTTCGGCGGCTCGGTGCCACTCGGCGCCCGCAGCTACCGCGTCTCGGTGCTGCTCGGCCCCGAGGCCACGAACGTCTTCCCGAACGCCCAGGCGCGGATCGCGGGCGTCCCGGTGGGCCGGGTCAACGCGGTCGATTCCCGGGAGGGGCAGGTCGACGTCGAGCTCGAGATCGATGCGAAGTACGCGCCGCTGCGGGAGGGGACGCGGGTGGTCTTGCGCTCCAAGACGCTCCTGGGGGAGGCGTTCATCGAGCTCGCCCCGGGGCCGAGGACAGCGAAGACGATCCCGGAGGATGGCCGCATCTCGACCGCCGATGTGCTGACGGCGCAGACCGTCGACGGTGCGCTCTCGGTCTTCGACGAGGACGGGCGGCGGGACCTGCGCCGCTTCCTGGAGGGGATCGCGAAGGCGACCGACGGGCGCGCCCCCGACCTGAACGCGGCGCTCGGCAACGCGCCGCTGGTCACGGCTGACCTGCGCCGCCTCGTCGACGTCCTCGACCGCCAGCGTCCACAGGTCTCGAGCCTCGTCCGCGACGCCGGGACCACGCTGACCACGATCGCCGACCGCGGCGACGCGGTGCAGGAGCTCGCGCGCGCCGGCAGCGACGTCTTCCGCACGACGGCCGCGCGCGAGGCCTCGCTGACCCAGACGGTGAACGCGCTGCCGGGCCTGATGGCCGGGCTGCGTCGCTTCTCGGCCAGCACCGAGCGGATCTCCCGGACCGCCGGACCCGCGACGAAGATCCTGCGGCCCGTCGCCCCGCTCCTTGCCCCCGGCCTGCGTGCGGGCCGCCTGCTCGCTCCCGACCTCGCGGCGACCCTGCGCTCGCTCGACACCACGATCGACACGTCGGAGAGAGGCGTGCCCGCGCTCACGCAGCTCCTGCGCGACGCGGCCCCCGCCTTCCGGGCCATCGACCCGGCCGGGCGCGAGCTGGTGCCGGTCCTGCGCACGCTGGAGGCCTACCGCCGGGACATCGTCTCTTCGGTCAGCAACGTCACGGCAGCGACGAACGCGACCACGCCGCGGCCGGACGGGAAGCCGAAGCACTACCTGCGCACGATCGTGCAGCTCAACAACGAGATCCTGTTCGGGCAGACCGACCGGGGCGGCACCCACCGCGAGAACGCCTACCTGCCTCCGCTCGGGCTCTCCCCGGTGCTCAACGGGGGGACGGTCCGATCGATCACCTGCGAGGACGTCTCGAAGGCCGATCCGCTTCCGGCGCTCGGCACGGGCGCGCCGCCGTGTCTGCAGCAGGAGCCCTACTCCCTCGCCGGCGGCCCCGCCGGGATCGTGCCGCGGGTCGAGTCCGACCAGAGCAAGCCCTGACGCTGAGAGCCGGCGGCGGGCCCGCGCGTCCCCTGGTGAAGGCCGCAGCGGGGAGGTCCCTCGCGGCCTCGAGGGTGGACCTGCTCTCATGGTCGCGTGGACGACGCGCTGGCACGGTTGTTGACGGGCTACCCGCCGGTGGGCGAGAGCTCCGGTCCCGAGGCGACCGTCGAGCGCGTGCTCGACGCCGCGCTCGAGGAGTTCGTCGAGGTCGGGCTGCGGCGGGCGACCGTCGGTGCGATCGCGGGTCGCGCGGGCGTCGCGCCCGCCACCATCTATCGCCGGATCGGCCAGCGGGACGCACTGGTGACGGCCGTCATCGCGCGTGAGGTCATGCGTGGGCTCGCCGCCACCGCGACGGCGTTCGCCGCAGCAGAGGACCCGACGGAGAAGGTCGTCGAGGGCTTCGCGACCGCCGTGGAGTTCCTGAACGGGCACCCGCTGCTGGCGCGCACCGTCGAGTTCGAGGTGGACATGGTCGCCCGCCTGTTCACCGCAGACGCCGAGGTGCTGCTCGGCCTCGCGCGTGCGGCCGTGACCGACGAGCTGGCGCGGTTGGGCGAGACCGTGGGCGTGTCGGTGCGCGACCCGGGCGCCGCGACCGAGGTCCTCGTCCGGTTCGGGCACTCGCTGGCGCTCACCCCGTCGCGCGACCTGCTCGCAGACGCGGGAAGCGCCCGCACGTTCGCTCGCAAGGTCTTCGTCCCCATGGTCTTCGACTCCGAATGAGAGAAAGTATGTAGTGTATCTCTCATGGCAACCGCTCGCGCCCTCCGCGACGTCCCGGCAGGGCCCGACGAGATCGCCCCGGTCAGCGCGCCGCCGCACGTACGCGTCCCGCCTCCGCCGGCCGACCTCGACGTCCGCTTCGGGCCCGGGAGCCTGCTGTGGGAGTACATCGGCGACGTGCGCGTGCTGCTGGTCCTGGGCCACGCGCTGCTCATCCAGACCGCGCACCCGGTGATCGGTGCGGGCGTGGGGGACCATTCCGTGTTCCGCGAGGATCCGTGGGGGCGGCTCGAGCGTTCGCTGATGCCGATCGTCGACCTCGTCTACAACGAGGATCCGGTGGCGGTCGGCACGTGGATCCGCAACCGGCATGTGACCATCAAGGGCACGCGCCCGGACGGGGTGGCCTACCACTCGCTCCACCCCGAGGCCTACTGGCTGGTCCTCGCGACGGGATTCGACGCGCTCGTCCAGCAGCGCGCGAAGTACGGTCGGCCCCTCTCCACCGCGGAGATCGCTGGCGCGTACCGCGAGTTCCGCGGCCTGTGGCTGCTCGTCGGCCTGCGTGAGGAGCAGGTGCCCGAGACCGTCGAGGAGTTCTGGCGCGTCTACCATCGCCTGCTCGACGAGCGCCTGGTGCGCACGACGACCGTCGACGACGTCTTCACGACGATCCGCAACGTGCCGCCCCCGCCGGAGCTGGCCAAGCTCCCCGGGGCCGGCGCCCTGTGGCCGCTCGCGCGTCCCTTGATCTCCCGCGTGCTGCTCAACCAGATGCGCTGGCAGATGCGCCCGGCTGATCGCGAACGCCTCGGCGTCAGCTGGAGCGCGACGGACGAGGCTGCCGCCCGCTCGATCGCGACCGTCGTGCGTACCGTCTTCCGCGTCGTCCCGCGTCCGCTGCGCTGGGTGAGGCCCGCGCGGCAGGGCCACCGCCGCGAGGGCACGCTGCTCCGCGCCTCCCGATCAGGAGGGTGAAGCGGTCTCGCTCGCGATCAGGGCCGCCGCGGGTCGGTCTGCCCCGGTGAAGCGGTAGTCGTCGAGGTCGAAGTGCCCGCTGCGCCAGGCGGCCTCGAGCGTCGACGCCGGGCGGAACGGGACGTCGCCGTTGACGTCGAAGTAGTAGCTGTTGGAGGCGCCGCAGCTGCCCTGGAAGAAGACCTGGTTCCCACGCCGGGAGAGCACCTCGTCGAAGAAGCGCGCGTTGGCCGCCTCGGTCACCTCCACCCGCGTGGCCTGTTGGTCGCGGGCCCGGAGCAGGCAGCGCGTGATGTGGCGCATCTGGTTCTCGATCAGCGTGAAGTAGGAGGCGCCGTTGTAGCCGTAGGGGCCGAGGATGGAGAAGAAGTTCGGGAAGCCGGGGACGCTCACGCCCTGGTAGGCCTGGAACCGGTTCTCGCGCCAGAAGCCGTCGAGATCACCGCCGCCGGCGCCGGTCACCGGGAACGGCGGCATGTTGCCAGCCTCGAACACCTTGAAGCCCGTGGCGAGCACGAGCACATCGACCGGGTGCTCGGTCCCGTCGGCCGTGCGGACCCCGGTCGCGGTGACCCGCTCGATCGGCGTGGTCTCGAGCGCGACGTTCGCCCGGTTGAACGCCCGCAGGTAGGCGTTGGAGAAGCTCGGCCGCTTGCACCCCAGGCTGTAGGCGGGCGTGAGCTTCGCGCGCAGCTGCGGGTCCTGAACCTGCTGGCGCAGGTGGCGCCGGGCGATCGCCTCGCCGGCCTTCGGCAGGGGCAGCACCCCGGCGTAGTGGGCGGCGATCGGGAACGTCAGCTCGACGTAGGACTGGCTGACTGCGCGTAGCGCCCACTTCGCCCCGGGCACCCGGGCCAGGGCGCTCCGCAGCAGTCCGGGGAGCGGCTTGTCGAGCTTGGGCAGGCACCAGATCGGCGTGCGCTGGAAGACCGTGAGCGCGCGGACCTCAGGGGCGATGGACGGGATCAGCTGGACCGCCGAGGCGCCGGTGCCGATCACCGCGACCCGCTTGCCGGCGAGCGCGAGCGCATGATCCCAGCGCGCGGTGTGGACGGTCTCACCCTGGAAGTCCTCGAGGCCGGCGATGGCCGGTGGCTTCGGCTGGGTCAGCACACCGGTGGCGCCGATCACGTGGCGGGCGGTGAGCTCGTCGCCCTCGCCGGTGGCCAGGTGCCAGAGGTCGTGCTCCTCGTCGAAGCGTGCGCTGGTGATGCGGGTGTTCAGCCGCACCTTCGGCCGGAGCCCGTAGTCGTCGACGAGCGACTCGGCGTAGGCCTTCAGCTCGGTGCCGGGCGCGTAGGTGCGCGACCAGTCCGAACGCTGCTCGTAGGAGAACTGGTAGCTGAAGGACGGGATGTCGACCCCGACCCCGGGGTAGGTGTTCCAGTGCCAGGCCCCGCCGACGCCATCTCCCTCCTCGATGACGACGAACTCCTCGATGCCGGCCTTGGTGAGCGCGATGGCCGCGCCGATGCCGGAGAACCCGCCGCCGACGACGGCGACCTCATGATCGGGATGCATCCCAGCAGGGTGACAGAGCGAGAAGTGAGAAGTACCACTGCCTACTCGGGGCGCATCCGGGGAGCGTCCCGCGTAGGGTTCGCCGCGATGGCGAGGCTCCGCTCCACCTTCGACCCGCGCTCGGACGCGGCGCAGGCCAACCGCGACGCGATGCTCGCCCGGCTGGCCGAGCTCGACGACCTGCTCGCGACGCTGAACGGCGGCGGCGGACCGGCGAAGGTCGAGCGGCACCGCAAACGGGGCAAGCTGCTGGCGCGGGAGCGGATCGCGCTGCTGCTCGACCGCGACTCCCGGTTCCTCGAGCTCCAGCCGTTCATCGCGCACCACACGGACTTCGACACGGGCGCCTCGATGGTCAGCGGCATCGGCGTGGTGGAGGGGGTCATCTGCTTCATCAGCGCGAACGACCCGACGATCAAGGGTGGCGCCTCGAACCCGTACACGCTGAAGAAGGCGCTGCGCGGCCACGAGATCTGCGAGGCGAACCGGCTCCCGCTCATCTCCCTCGTCGAGTCCGGCGGCGCTGACCTGCCCACGCAGGCCGACGCGTTCGTCCCCGGTGGCGCGACCTTCCGCAACCTCACGCGGCTCTCCTCGCTCGGCATCCCGACGATCTCGCTGGTCTTCGGCAACTCGACCGCGGGCGGCGCCTACGTGCCGGGCATGAGCGACTACACGGTCTTCGTCGAGGGGCGCGCGAAGGTCTTCCTCGGCGGGCCGCCGCTCGTCAAGATGGCCACCGGCGAGGAGTCCGGCGACGAGGAGCTCGGCGGTGCGGAGATGCACGCGAAGGTCTCGGGGCTCGCCGACCACCTGGCCGCCGACGAGCAGGACGCGATGCGGATCGCCCGCGAGATCGTCGGCGCGCTCAACTGGCGCCCGCACGGCCCCGGCGCGACGCTCCCGCCGACCGAGCCGCTGCACGACGTCGAGGATCTCGTCGCGCTGCCCTCGGCCGATCCGAAGGTCCCGTTCGACACCCGCGAGGTACTCGGCCGCCTGCTCGACGGCTCCCGCTACGACGAGTTCAAGCCGCTCTACGGCGCCTCGCTGTCGACCGGCTGGGGCTCGATCCACGGCCACCCGGTCGGGGTGCTCGCGAACCTCCAGGGGATCCTCTTCTCCGAGGAGGCGCAGAAGGCCGCGCAGTTCATCCAGCTCGCCAACCAGAAGGACGTCCCGCTCGTCTTCCTGCACAACACGACCGGGTTCATGGTCGGCAAGGACTACGAGCAGGGCGGGATCATCAAGGACGGTGCGAAAATGATCAACGCGGTCTCGAACTCGAAGGTCCCGCACCTCGGCGTGATCATCGGCGGCTCCTACGGGGCGGCCAACTACGCGATGAGCGGCCGCGGCTACGACCCCCGCTTCCTCTTCTCCTGGCCGAACGCGCAGTCCTCGGTGATGGGGCCGGCACAGCTCGCGGGCGTGCTCTCGATCGTTGCGCGCGGCGCGGCCGAGGGGCGCGGCGACGTCTACGACGAGGAGTTCGACAAGAACATGCGGGGGATGGTCGAGGCGCAGATCGAGGCGGAGCAGACCGCGCTTGCGAACTCCTCGCGGGGCTACGACGACGCGATCATCGACCCGCGCGACACGCGCACGATCCTGGGCTTCTGCCTCGCGGTCTGCCACAACGCCGACGTGAAGGGCGCCGAGGGCTTCGGCGTCTTCCGGATGTAGCCGCATGGACCGCCTGCTCGTCGCCAACCGGGGGGAGATCGCCCGCCGCGTCTTCACCACCTGCCGCCGCCTGGGGATCTCCACGGTCGCCGTGTATTCCGAGCCGGACGCGGACGCCCTGTTCGTCCGCGAGGCCGACCTCGCCGTGGCGCTCGGCGGCTCGACCCCCGCGGAGTCCTACCTGCGCTCAGACGCCGTCATCGCCGCCGCGCTGGCGACGGGAGCCGATGCGATCCACCCCGGCTACGGGTTCCTCTCCGAGAACGCCGCGTTCGCGCAGCAGGTGCTCGACGCGGGCCTCACGTGGGTCGGTCCCTCGCCCGAGGCGATCACCGCGATGGGCTCGAAGATCGGCGCGCGGGAGCGCATGGAGGCCGCGGGCGTGCCCGTGCTGCCGGGCGCGCACCTCGTGGACGGCGAGGAGCTCGGAGCGGCGGCCGAGCGGATCGGCTTCCCGCTGCTAGTGA
>JACDAP010000304.1 GCA_013695395.1 Solirubrobacterales bacterium | reverse complement strand
TCGCCCAGGAGGCCGTCAGCTGCGTGACCCCGGGGGCGGTGCCGGTCGTCCGCGTGGAAGATCTTCGCCCGGGGCTCCACCTCACGATGCTCGGCGCCGACGGCCCTGGTAAGGCCGAAGCCACCGTCGAGGCCGTCGCCTCCTGCGAGCTCTACTGCGACGAGTGGGCGCAGGCCTCCCACGGCGGGGAGCTCACGGGCGCGGTCGAGGCGGGCCTCGTCGAGCGGGGAGCCGTGGCCGACCTCGGCGCCGTGCTCACCGGGGAGCACCCGGGGCGCAGCGGACCCGACGCCGTGACCCTCTTCGACTCCACGGGCATCGCCATCCAGGACCTCGCGATCGCCCGGGCGGCGCTCCTCGCGCTGCGGACCGGCGCGGTCGAGGCGCAGCGGGTGATCCTGTGACGGTCAAGTGTCACGCCGTAGGCCCGAACCGCGCCGGCGTGTTCCCCAAGCCACCCAATGGGTGGTCCAGCGAGCACGCCGCCCCCGGAGCGGGCGCCTGATGCTCGAAGCGGCGATCGCCCGCATCCTCGCCCAGGTCCCCGACGACGCGCTCGTCCTCGATCTCGGCGGCGGGAGCGCGCCGTTCAACCGGGCCGACTGGGTGCTCGACCTGCTCGCCTTCGAGGAGCGCGGTGCCGACGGGCACCACGGGCCGGTGTGGGAGCGCTTCTCCGCGAAGAGCTGGTTGCAGCGCGACGCCTGCTCTCGCGAGCGCTGGCCGTTCCCGGACGGGCACTTCGATTTCGCCGTCTGCGTCGCCACGCTGGAGGAGCTGCGCGATCCGATCGGTGTCTGCGCCGAGCTCTCCCGTGTGGCCCGTGGCGGCTACGTGGAGTTCGCGACGATCGAGGGCTCGCTGCTCGAGGGTGAGGAGGGCGGCTGGCTCGGCCGTGACGAGCAGCGCTGGCTCTGCGAGCTCGTGGGCGGTGAGCTCACCTTCACCGACAAGGCGCCCTCGATCCACGCCGACGGCCGGCTGAAGGTCCCGGCGCGCTGGCGCGATCGGATGGAGCCCGAGGATCACGCCCGCGGCCTCTTCTGGGAGGGGAACCTCCCGGCGCGCGAGCGCATCCTGATCGGGGAGGAGCGCGCCGCCGCCCGGGCGGAGCTGCGGACCCGCCTGCGCGACCGGTTCGAGGCGAGCGTCGGTGAGGTCCGCGCCCGCCAGGCTCGTGACGTCGCGCAGATGGGCCTCGACCTCGCGAAGGGGCCGGGCCGCCAGGCGGCGGGCCGGGTCTTCGACGAGATCCTCAAGCGCCGCCCGCGCTGAACGGCTCTACAAACCGCCGGCGTACATCGCGCTGATCGACCCGTCTGCGTAGGTGATGCTGCCCGCCAGGAGGTTGCACAGGAGCGAGAAGGTGTGGTCGCCGGCCGCGAGCGCCCGGGTCACATGGTTGAGCCCGACGTACGCCTTCTTCGCGCGCTCGGTGTTCTTCTGAAGCTCACCGAGGTCGCGATCGCTCGTGGACAGCGCAAAGCCGTCGACGTCCAGCCTGCACCGTCCGCCGGCGGCGGTGCCGGCGGCGCCGGTGTTGTACCAGCCCATGTCCCCGATGATCAGGACCCGCCCGGCGGCGGGCAGGGTCAGCGTCGTCGATCGGCACACGACGAACGTGGAGTCCGTCGGGATGCAGCTCGAACCGTCGTTGCTGCGGGCCGGCCCGGACGGCCCCGGGGTGCCCTGGGCTCCGAGAGCGCCCGGGGCGCCGGTGTCCCCCTTCGCCCCCGCGTCCCCCTTCGGCCCGGGGGCACCGGTCGCGGCGGCGGCGATCTGAGCGGCGTCGAGGCCGTCGACCTTGTCGGCGTTGAGGCCGGTGGCCACGCCGGTCGCGTTGGTGACGAACGGCTTGCCGGGGTTCGGCTTGGTCGGGTCGCCCACGCTGATCAGCCCGCCCACGGGACCCGTCGAGGAGAACTCGAACGCGTTGCCGCCCGCGAGGTTGGAGGCGCGCAGGCACGGAGCCGATCCCGCCGTGGTGCCGCCGACGGGGGCGCGGCAGCCGTAGATGGCCGCGCCTCCGGCGCCCGCCCCGGTGCTGACGTTCGATTGACGGGTGACGTAGCCGCCTTTTCCGGACCGGGCCTCCTGGCTGCCGATGATCTCGGTCTCCTTGGCCGTGGTGCCGTTGCGCACGCCCTCGAGCAGGCCCGACCCCGTGGCCGCCACCGCAAGCGGCGAGCAGACGACGGTGAGCACGCCGGCGGCGAGCAGCGCCGAGCGAGAGCGACCGCCCGGTCTCGCCCGACGGCGGCCGCGGCGCGTGCTCCTCCCGGGGCCATCGGGCTCCGGTTGCGAGTGGCCGCGATCAGACGGGGAGAACGTGCTGGACATGGGGTGAGGCTCCCTCAGGTGTCGGGTGACGGATGCCACCGTTGTTGGGTGGATCCGACCCTACCTTCGATGCTCTTCCCCGGCTGACACGTTCAGCGCCGCCGCTCCAAGGCCGCTCAGGCGCTCGTCGCCTTCGGCCCGTTCTGGCCCTTGATCGACTTCTGGCCCCGCTTGACCTCGTACTTGAAGCCCTCGGAGGAGATGGGCTTGCGCGTGCGCGACTTGATCGTCGGCATCCGGACCAGGGTGCAGGTGAGCCCGTCCTTGCGCGCCTCGATCTTGCCGTACCCGTGGTGGTCGAAGTCGGCGACGTCGACCCACGGGTTGATCCCGCGGAGCGCGTCGATGAGCGCGGGATCGGTGTTCGGCTTGGCGTCGTTGCCCTTGATCACCGTTCCGCCGCCCGCGTCCAGGTCGGTCTCGCCGAGCGTGGTCATCGAGATCGAGCCGCCGACGAACTCGAGCGCCGCGTTCTGGCCGGTTCCCAGGTTCGTGTTCACGTCGCCGGCGATGAACGTGTGGATGTCGCCGGTCACGAAGACCACGTCGGAGATCTTCTTTTCGATGATGTGCCCCAGGAGCTCTTCGCGCTCGCGCGGGTAGCCCTGCCAGCCGTCGAAGGTGAAGAACGAGTCGCCGAGCACCTTGGTCGGCATCATCGTCAGCTCGTTGCCGATGATCTTCCAGGCGGCCGGGCTCGACTCGAGGCGGTCCTTGGTCCACTTCATCTGCTGGCGGCCGAGGAAGTCACGCGGCCGGTCGTACTCGGCGCACGCCGGCGCGACCGCGTCGTTGCACGGCTGGTCGTCGCGGTACTGACGTTCGTCGAGCATCAGCAGGTCGACGTTCTTGCCGAAACGCAGGCCTCGGTAGAGGCGGTTCTTCACCTTCGGCTGGAACGGCATGTTCTCGAAGAACGCCTTGTAGCCGGCGGCCTTGCGGGCGTTCGTGTAGCGCTTGTCCTTCGGGAGCCCGCCGTCCTTTTCGCCGCCCGCGTAGTTGTCGAGCACCTCGTGGTCGTCCCAGGTGGTGACCATCGGGAACCGCGCGTGCATGAGCTGCAGATCCTTGTCGGAGCGGTAGAGCGCGTACTTGGCCCGGTAGTCGTTCAGGCGCACGGCCACCCCGACCTTGTCCCGGCGCACCCCGGTGCCACCGACCTTGTGGTACTCCTCGGCGTAGACGTAGTCGCCGAGGCAGACGACGAAGTCAAGGTCCTCGCGGGCCATCGCGGCGTGCGCGTTGTAGTAGCCGTGGGAGTACTCCTGGCAGGAGAAGAACGCGAAGCGGACGGGCTGGCGGGAGTCCGGCGGCAGCGCGGTGCGGGTACGGCCGACGCGGGAGTGCGTCGTGCGGGTGCTGAAGCGGTAGTAGTAGTCCTCGTAGGGCT
>JACDAP010000302.1 GCA_013695395.1 Solirubrobacterales bacterium | reverse complement strand
CGCTGCGTGGCGGGCCGGAGGTGCTCGCGCGGGTGGACGGCGGAGTGAGGAGCGCGGTGGAGGACCTGAGCCACCTCCACGAGCTGCTCCAGGAGCGCGGCGCCGCCGAGCGGGTGATCTTCGACCTCGGGCTCGTCCGCGACATGAGCTACTACACCGGCATGGTGTTCGAGGTGTACGACCCCGCCGTGGGCTTCGCGCTCGGGGGCGGCGGGCGCTACGACCACCTGCTCGCCCGCTTCGGGCCTGCGCGCGTGGCCTGTGGGGTCGGCCTCGACCTGCAGCGGGTGCACGTGGCGCAGGCGGCGGAGGAGCGGCTCGCGTGAGCGGCCTGACGCTCGCCGTGCCGCGCGGAGCGCTGTTCGCCGACACGCTCGACCTGCTGGACGGGCTCGGGGTGGACACCGTGGAGCTGCGCGCCAACCCGCGCAAGCTGCTCTTCGACACATCGGGCGGTGGCCTCGAGCGGATCGTGACCATGCGGCCGAGCGATGTGCCCACCTACGTCGAGCACGGCGCGGCCGACCTCGGCATAACGGGGAAGGACACGCTGCTCGAGGCGCCCGAGCGCGAGGTCTACGAGCTGCTCGACCTCGGCTACGGGCGCTGTGTGATGGTCCTGGCGACCGAAGCGGGGGAGGACCGGACCGCCGAGGCGCTGCGCCGGCTCGGGGTCGTCCGGGTGGCGACGAAGTACTACAAGACCGCCCAGGCCTACTTCGAGGCCACCGGCCGCCAGGCGGAGATCGTGGAGGTGAAGGGCTCGGTGGAGCTCGCGCCGCTCACCGGGATGGTCGAGGCGATCGTCGATCTGACCGCCACCGGGACCACCCTGCGCGAGAACAACCTCGTGATCCGCGAGGAGCTCTTCGTCTCCACGGCGCGCCTGATCGCTAACCCGGTCGCGCACAAGCTCAAGGCGGCGGCCATCGACGACGTCCTGGAGCGGCTGCGTGCGGCTTGAGGCCCGTCACGCGCCCGACGCCGGCGCCGTGCGCGCGCTCGTGGCGGACGGGACATCGGTGGCCGACGGGGTCGCGACGATCGTGGAGGCGGTGCGTACCGGCGGGGACGCGGCGCTCGCCTCCTACGTCGAGCGCTTCGACGCGACCGAGGGTGCGTCCGTCCTCGTCAGCCCGGCCGAGCTCGGCGCGGCGCTCACCGCGCTCGATCCCGACGTCCGGCGGGGTCTCGAGGTCGCGATCGCCAACGTGCGCGCGGTCGCCGAGGCCGGGGTGGGGGAGCCGATGGACGTCACGCTGCCCCAGGGGCACACCGTCACGCTGCGCGAGCTGCCGGTACGCAGGGCGGGGATCTACGCGCCCGGCGGGCGCAACCCGTACCCGAGCACCGTCGTGATGGGCGCGATCACCGCCCGCGCCGCCGGGGTCGATGAGGTCGTCGTCTGCGCGCCCGGTTCGCACCCCGTGATCCTCGCCGCATGCGCGCTCTGCGGCGTGGATGCGGTCTACCGCATGGGCGGCGCCCACGCCGTCGCCGCGCTCGCCCACGGCACCGAGAGCATCGCGCGCGTGGACGTGATCGCCGGCCCCGGCGGGCTCTGGGTCCAGGAGGCCAAGCGGCTCGTCAGCAGGGTCGTCGGGATCGACGGGTTCTTCGGTCCCTCCGACGTGCTGGTGCTGGCCGACGGAGCAGCGGACAGCGCCCTCGTGGCGGCCGACCTGCTCGCCCAGGCCGAGCACGGTCCGGGAACGCTTTCGGTCATCTGCTCGGACGATGCGGCACTGCTGGACGCGGTCGAGGAGGAGCTCCGCGCCGCTCCCGACACCGGTGCCGTGGCGGTGACCGTCCTGGTCGACGGACCGGCGGCCGCCCTGGCGTTCTCCGACGGCTTCGCGCCCGAGCACCTCGAGCTGGTCGGGGTCGGGATGGAGGCGCTGGCGCCCGAGGTCCGAGCGGCGGGCTGCCTGTTCGTGGGCCGGGAGGGGGCCACCGCGTTCGGCGACTACGTCGCGGGCTCGAACCACTCGCTGCCCACCGGCGGCGCGGCCCGGTACGCCTCCACGCTCAACGTGCGCCACTTCCGCCGCCGGATGAGCGAGGTCCGGATCGGTGGCGCGGCTGGTGCCCTGGCGAGGGCCGGGGCGCCGATCGCGCGCGCGGAGGGCTTCGACGTGCACGCGGAATCGATGGAGATGCGGGAGACTGCGTAGAACGATGACGCGGGCGTCAACCATCAGCCGGAGCACCGCCGAGACCCAGATCGAGCTCACGCTCGCGCTCGACGGGACGGGCGCGGGGACGCGCTCCACGGGCGTCGGCTTCTTCGACCACATGCTCGACCTGCTGGCTCGGCACGGCCGTCTCGACCTCGACGTGAGCGTCACCGGGGACCTGCAGACCGGCGGGCACCACACCGTGGAGGACGCGGGCATCGTGCTCGGCCAGGCGCTCGACGAGGCGCTCGCCGACCGGCGCGGGATCGTCCGCTACGGCCATGCGGTCGTCCCGATGGACGAGGCGCGGGCGAGCTGCGCCCTCGACATCTCCGGCCGCCCCTTCGTCGCCTTCACGGGCGAGCTCCCGCCGGGTGCGACGGCCACGTTCGACCACGAGCTCACCGAGGAGTTCTTCCGCGCGGTCGCCAACGCGGCCAGGCTCACGCTCCACCTCGAGATCGAGGCGGGGACGAACGCCCATCACATGATCGAGGCGGCCTTCAAGGCCTTCGCGCGGGCGCTGCGCCTGGCGGTGTCGATCGACCCGACCGAGACCGGCGTACCCTCGACCAAGGGCACCCTGACCACATGACGACGGGGCCACCCGCCCCAGCGCCGCTGGTCGCCATCGTCGATTACGGGATGGGGAACCGCCGTTCGGTCGAGAAGTCGCTGCAGCGCGTCGGGGCCCGCACCGTCGTCAGCCGCGACCACGAAGTCCTGCTGGCCGCCGACGGCATCCTCCTGCCGGGCGTCGGGGCGTTCCCGGCGGCGATGCGGGTCATCCATGAGCTCGAGCTCGACGGGCTGCTGCGCACGGCGGCCGCGGCGGGAATGCCGCTCTTCGGCTCCTGCATGGGCATGCAGCTGCTCTTCGAGGAGTCCGAGGAGCACGGGGGCGCCGAAGGGCTCGGCCTTCTGCGCGGCAGCGTCCGCCGGCTCGCCTCACCCGGGCTGAAGCTCCCGCACATCGGCTGGAACGCGGTGCGCTGGACGCAGCCCTCGCCGCTCACCGACGGTCTCCCGAACCCCTCCTTCCTCTACCACGTCCACACCTTCGCCCCGCACCCGGCCGACGAGGCCGACGTGCTGGGCACCACCGATTACGGCGAGACGTTCGCGACCGTCGTCGGCAACGGGCAGGTATTCGGTGCCCAGTCGCACCCGGAGAAGTCCTCCGCCCACGGACTCGCGCTGCTCAAGAACTTCACCACCCTCTGCACGAAGGCCCTCGCTTGATCCTCTATCCCGCCATCGACATCTACGAGGGCCGCGCCGTCCGGCTGGTCCAGGGCGACTTCGCCCAGAACACGGTCTACGAGGACTCCCCGCTGGAGGCCGCCCGTGCCTGGGTGGAGGCGGGCGCGCGCTTCCTCCACATCGTCGACCTCGACGGTGCCAAGGGCGGTGTGCCGAAGAACCTGCACCACATCGAGGAGATCGCCTCCGAGCTCCAGGTTCCGCTGCAGTGCGGCGGCGGGCTGCGCTCGCTGTCGGCCGTCCGCGACGCGCTGCGGGCCGGGGCCGAACGGGTGATCCTCGGGACGGCCGCCTTCACCGACGTCGACTTCCTCGACGACGTGCTCGGCGCCTACCGGGAGCGGATCATCGTCTCGGTCGACACGCGCGGCGGCATGATCTCCACCTCCGGCTGGCAGGAGACCACGCAGATGCCGGCCGAGTCCGTGATCGAGCGGCTGCAGAACCGCGGCGTGCGCTCCTTCGTCTACACGAACGTCGACCGCGACGGACTGCAGCAGGGGCCTGACCTCGAGGAGGTCAAGCGGATCGCCGCGGTCGTGCGCGGGCGGTTCATCTATTCCGGTGGGATCGGCTCGCTCGAGCACCTGGAGGGCCTCGCCGCCCTGCGACAGGTCAACATGGGCGGCGTGATCGTCGGCAAGGCGCTCTACGAGGGGAACTTCACCATCGGCCAGGGCCAGGCGGCGCTCGAGCCGCCGCGGAAGTAGCGGGGGAGCCTGCTGATGCCGCACCTCAAGCGGGTCATCCCCTGCCTCGATGTGAACGCCGGGCGCGTCGTGAAGGGCACGAGCTTCGTGAACCTCCGCGACGCCGGTGACCCGGTGGAGCTCGCCGAGCGCTACGACGCGATGGGCGCCGACGAGCTCGTGTTCCTCGACATCACCGCCACGCACGAAGCGCGCGACACGATCGTCGAGCTCGCGCGGCGCACCGCCGACAACGTCTTCATCCCCTTCACCATCGGCGGCGGCATCCGGGCGGTCGGCGACGCCCAGGCGGTTCTCGATGCCGGTGCCGACAAGGTCGCGGTCAACTCCGCGGCGGTCCAGCGTCCTGAGCTCATCAGCGAGCTGGCCGACCGATTCGGCTCCCAGTGCGTGGTGCTCTCCGTCGACGCCAAGGGCGTCGAGGGCGGCTGGGAGGTGTACGTCGCGGGGGGCCGCAAGCCCACCGGGATCGACGCGATGGCCTGGATCCGCGAGGCGGTCGAGCGCGGGGCGGGGGAGATCATGCTCACCTCGATCGACGCCGACGGCACGAAGGACGGCTACGACCTGCCGCTGACCGCCGCCGTCTCGCAGGCCGTCGACGTACCCGTGATCGCCTCCGGCGGCGCGGGGACCCTCGAGCACCTCGCCGAGGCGCTCCACGCCGGGGCCGACGCGGCGCTCGCGGCCTCGATCTTCCACTACGGCGAGTTCACCGTCGCACAGGCCAAGGCACACCTCGCCGCCGCGGGGATCCCCGTGCGCGCCTGAGGCTTGCGTCGAGTCGCCGCTTCGGGCCCTGGGAGGGAC
>JACDAP010000028.1 GCA_013695395.1 Solirubrobacterales bacterium | reverse complement strand
GGTGAGCGGCGTCCTCAGGTCGTGGACGAGCGTGACGAGCCGCTGGTCCGTCCCGCCGCTCACCCCTCGTGGTCCTGGTCCAGCCGGATCTCGCCGCGCTCGAGGGCGAGTGCGATGGCGTGGACGCGGTTGCGGGCCTGGAGCTTGCGGATCACGTTGCGGACGTGGGTGCGGACGGTCTCGACCGAGACGTTCAGCTTCGTGCCGATCTTTTCGGCGGTGAGCCCCTCGGCCATCTCGTGCATGATCTCGCGCTCGCGCGGCGAGAGCTGCGGCAGCTTCTCGGTGGCCCGCGGCGAGAGCAGGATGCGGTCCAGGCGCGGATCCACGTAGGAGCCGCCCGCGGCAACGCGCTCGATCGCGGCGACGAGCTCGGCCATCGAGCCCGCCTTCAGCGCGTACCCGCGGGCGCCCGAGTCGAGCCCCGTGTACAGCAGGTCGGCGTCCGCGTCGCCGGTGTAGAGCACGACCCCGAGCCCGGGCCGGACGTCCAGCAGCTGCCTGGTCAGCGAGATGCCGTCCCCGTCGGGCAGGCGGATGTCGATGAGCGCGACGTCCGGATCGGCCACCGTGACGAGGTCCAGCCCGGCCGCGACGTTCCCGGCCGTGCCAACGATCTCGAGGCCGCTGGCCGCCAGGAGCGCACTGAGCCCCTCCCGGAGCGCTTCGTGGTCATCCACGATGACAATCTGCGTCATGAGTCGCCGAAGTTACCGCCCGACGCGACCCGGCCGCGTGATTTCGGGATCGTCCACGCCAACCGGACGCAGTTGGTGTCCAAAGCGCGCAAAGAGCGGGCGGGTTCTGCGCAGGTCGCGCGGCGCCCCGCGGCCCCGCTCTATGGTCTGGCCGCAATGGCGAAGGACACGGAGAAGCTCATCCGCCAGCTGTCCCTCATCTCCTACCTGATGGCCGAGCGCCGTCCGGTGACGGCCCTGGAGATCCGGCGCGACGTGGAGGGCTACGGCGGGATGAACGAGGACGCGTTCGCGCGGCGCTTCTACGCGGACCGTTCCGAGCTCGACTCCCTCGGCATCGCCCTCACCATCGAGAAGCCGCTCGACGGCGTCGCCGAGCAGGAGAACTACTCGCTCCGGTCGGAGAACTTCCACCTGCCGCCGATCGCCTTCGAGGACCGCGAGCTCGCCTCGCTGCAGACCGCCCTCACGCTGCTGGACGGGGAGTTCGCCTACGCCGAGCCGCTGCGCCTCGCGCTCCAGCAGATCACATGGGGGCGCCCCTCGCCGCTCAGCGAGACGGGGCAGGGCTCCATCGCCCTCGGCATCACCGGCAGCGCCGGGGGCCACGAGCTCTCCACGCGCCTGGCCAAGGTCGAGACGGCGATCTTCCGCCACAAGACGATCACCTTCGACTACTACACGATGCAGCGCGACGAGACCGGTCCGCGCAAGGTCGATCCGTACCACCTGCTCTTCCAGGGCGGGCAGTTCTACCTCCTCGGTTACGCGCACGAGCGCGGGGCGCTCCGGGTCTTCCGCCTCAGTCGGATCCGCGGCAAGGTCGCCTACGCGAGCAAGGCCGAGCACGACTTCCGGCGGCCCGCCGACTTCGATCCGCGCGAGTACGCCAACCGGGCGGACTGGCAGGTGGGCGAGCTCGTCGAGGAGGCGCAGATCTGGGTCTCCGACCGGATCGGCTGGCAGGTCGAGCGGCACTTCGGCGCCTACGGCACCGTCGAGCCCGCCCCCGACGGAGGCATCTTCCTCACCACGGGCTACGCGAACGCACGCCAGCTTGCCAGCTGGGTCATGCGGCTCGGCGAGCACGCCCGGGTGCTCGAGCCGGCGGAGCTGCGCGACCAGGTCACCGAGCGGATAGAGCTTCTCGCCGACCGGCACGAGGGGGAGCTCGAGCTGGCGCCCGAGGGTCCGCCCCCCGGGATGCTGGCCGGCACCGCCAACGGCGCTGCGAACGGGCTCGCGGCCGCGGCGGCGCGCGGAGAGACCAGAGTACGGGGGCGCGAGGCGGCGATCCGGCCGGAGCGCTTCGCTCGCCTGGTGACGCTCGCGTCGGTGCTCATCCGGGCCGGCCGCGCGGAGGAGCTGCTGGAGGCGAAGGAGGTCTGCCGCCAGCTTCAGATGACCGAGCAGGAGCTCCTCGAGGACGTGAGCGTCCTCAACGTCGTGAACTTCGGCGGCGGCTCCTACGTGCTCTACGCCGAGGTGGGCGCGGACGGGATGATCGAGGTCGACCCCGAGCCGTACTCCGACAACTTCGCCCGGCCCGCACGCCTGCTGCCGGTCGAGGCCAAGGCGCTCATCGCGGCGATCGACCTCATCGGCGACCACCTTCCCGAGGGCGCGCTCGAGACCGCACGGGAGAAGATCGTGGCGGCGCTCGGGGCCGACCCGATGGAGCAGGGGCTCCAGTTCGCCCGCCAGGGCGCCGACGACGCCGAGGTCGCACGCGCGGTCTCCGAGGCGATCGTGGCCCGCCGCCTCATCCGCCTCGAGTACTACAAGCCGAACGAGGACGAGTTCTCCGAGCGGGTGCTCGAGCCGTACGCGCTGATCAACGGCCGCGAGGGCTGGTACGTGGCGACCTTCGACCCGAACAAGGACGCGGTCCGCCACTTCCGCCTCGATCGGGTCAAGGAGATCGAGCTGCTCGAGGAGACGTTCGAGCCGCGCGAGGAGGTCGACCCGGCGGCCGACGTGGAGGGCTGGCCGCGGACCGGTGAGGTCCCCGCCTCCCGTGTCGCCCATGTCTGGGTGGCGCCCGAGCGCGCGCGCTGGGCGCGGGAGGAGCGGCACGTCCACCGCGAGCTCACCGACGGCTCGGTCATCGTGGAGCTCCACTTCGCCGGGGCCGACTGGCTGGTCCGCGAGGTGCTCAAGGAGGCCGGAGACGCGGCGGTCCTGGAACCGGTCGAAGCGCGCGAGGCGGTGCGCGACGCGGTGGCGAGGTTGCGCGTCACGTCCTGACGGGGCGTAGGGTCGGCCGACGATGGTCGGTGTTCCTCCCCTGAGCAGGAACGTCTGATGGTGTCCTTCGGCCGTCGCAAGGCCGCGCAGGAGCCGAAGCACCCGGCGGACCCCCTCGTCACCCGCGCGGCGGACCCGACCGAGCCCGTCGCCGCGGTCGGGCTGTCCGTCGAGGAGCTCTGGGACCGCGCGCTCAGCCAGCTCGAGGACGGCGAGCCGGTCGGGCGGATCCCGCTCGACGAGTAGCGCCGCGTCGAGATCATCGCCTCCGACAGCCAGTTCCTCGCGGCGCGCGTCCTCGACCTCGAGTCCCTGCCCGGCCCGATCGGTCCGCACGGCGCCCTGCTCGCGCTGCCGCACCGCCACATGGTGATGGTCCACATGATCGAGGACGCCCCGACGCTGCCGCGTCGCTCACTGCGCCGCCCGCGTTCGTCGAGCTCCTCTCGACGCTCTCCGCTGCCTGACGCGTAGCCTCCCGGGCCTATGGCACCCCTCAAGGGCCTCATCCTCTCCGGGGGCAAGGGCACGCGCCTGCGCCCCATCACGCATACGAGCGCCAAGCAGCTCGTGCCCGTGGCCAACCGGCCGGTGCTCTTCTACGGCATCGAGGCGATGGCCGACGCGGGCATCGAGGAGATCGGGATCATCATCGCTCCCGAGACCGGCCCGGAGATCCAGGAGGTCGCCGGTGACGGCTCCCGGTTCGGGGTGAAGATCACCTACATCACGCAGGATCAGCCCGCGGGCCTCGCCCACGCGGTGCTCACCGCCGAGCCGTTCCTCGGCGAGAGCTCGTTCGTCATGTACCTCGGCGACAACCTGCTCCAGGGCGGCATCCGTGAGCTCGTCACCGCGTTCCAGGCGAACGACCCGGACGCCCTGATCCTGCTCACGCCCGTCGACGATCCCGAGAACTTCGGGGTCGCCGAGCTCGGGGAGGACGGGGGCGTCGTGCGCCTGGCGGAGAAGCCGAAGGAGCCGAAGACGAACCTCGCCCTGGTGGGCGTCTACATGTTCACCGCGGGCATCCACGACGCCGCCCGCGCGATCGAGCCATCGCCGCGCGGGGAGCTCGAGATCACCGACGCCATCCAGCACCTCGTCGACACGGGCAAGCGCGTCGAGCCGCACGTGGTCCGCGGCTGGTGGAAGGACACCGGGCGCCTGGCCGACATGCTCGAGGCCAACCGGCTGATCCTCGACGTGATCGAGACGCGCGTGGACGGGGAGCTCACCGAGTCGCAGGTCGACGGCCGTGTCATCGTCGAGGCGGGCGCAACGCTGCTGCGCGCCACCGTCCGGGGCCCGGCAGTGATCGGGGCAGGCACCCACCTCGAGGACTGCTACGTGGGGCCGTACTCCGCGATCGGCGAGAACTGCGTGGTGCAGGACGCCGAGGTCGAGCACTCGATTCTGCTCGCGGGGGCCGAGGTACGTGGGCTCGACGGGCGGATGGAGAGCTCGCTGCTCGGCCGCGACGTCAAGATCACCCGCTCCAAGCGCCAGCCCCGGGCCTACCGCTTCATGGTCGGCGACACGTCGGAGATCGAGATCCTGTGAGGCTGCTTCTGGTCGCAGACGACGCCCCCGTGAGCCGGCTGCCCGAGGGAGCGGCGCCGTGAGGCTGCTCGTGACCGGCGCGGCCGGGATGCTCGGGCACAAGGTCGTCGCCGCGGCCTTCGCCCACGAGGTGACCGCCGCCGACCTCGCCCAGTGCGACCTGACCGACGCCGAGGCGACCGCCGCCTACGTCGAACAGGTCGCCCCTGAGGCGATCGTCAACTGCGCCGCCTACACGAACGTCGACGCGGCGGAGGAGCACGAGGACGTCGCACTCCGGGTGAACGCCGATGCGGCCGGGAACCTCGCGCGCGCCGGTGCCGCGGTGGGCGCCCGCATCGTTCACCTCTCCACCGACTACGTCTTCGACGGTTCCGGCTCGCGGCCCTGGGTCGAGTCCGACCGTCCCTCCCCGCTCGGCGCCTACGGCCGCACGAAGCTCGCGGGCGAGCGGCAGGTCGCGGTGGCCACGCCGAACCACGCGATCGTCCGGACCGCCTGGCTGTTCGGGGTGGGCGGCCCGAACTTCGTGGACACCATGCTGCGGCTGGCCGCCGATCGGGACGAGGTCGCCGTGGTCACCGACCAGACGGGCTGCCCGACCTGGACCGGCCATCTCGCCCCCGCGCTCGTCGCCCTCGCGGGGACCGACCAGGTCGGCGTCTTCCATGCGGGGGGCGACGGGCAGTGCACCTGGAACGACCTTGCCTCGGAGACGTTCTCGCGGGCCGGCGTGGCCTGCCACGCGACCCCGACGACCTCCGCGGCGTTCCGGCGTCCGGCGCCGCGCCCGGCGTGGTCGGTGCTCGGGACCGAGCGCGAACCGGGCATCCACCTTCCGCCCTGGCCCGAAGGCCTCCAGGGCCATCTCGACGATCTGAAGGAGAGCGCATGAAGCTCTTGGTGTGTGGCGGAGCCGGGTTCATCGGCTCGAACTTCGTGCGGATCCGGGTGGCAGGCGGTGACGAGGTCGTCGTCCTCGACAAGCTCACCTACGCGGGTCGCGAGGAGAACCTCAAGGGCGTTGAGCACACCTTCGTCCACGGCGCGATCGAGGATCCGTCGAAGGTGGCCGAGGCGATGGACGGGGTCGATGCAGTCGTGAACTTCGCCGCCGAGACCCACGTCGACCGCTCGATCGCCGACCCGATGGCCTTTGTCCGCACCCACGGCGAGGGGACCTACATCCTGCTCGAGGCCGCGCGGGAGCGGAAGCTCCGCTACGTCCAGGTCTCGACCGACGAGGTCTACGGCTCGATCGCGGAGGGCTCGTTCACCGAGGAGTCCCCGCTGGCTCCGTCCAGTCCGTACAGCGCGACCAAGGCGGGCGCGGACCTGCTCGTCGGCTCCTACTTCGACACGTTCGGCCTCGAGACGCTGATCTGCCGCGGATCGAACAACTACGGGCCGAACCAGTACCCCGAGAAGCTCATCCCGCTGATGGTGCTGAACGCCCTGCACGGCGACAAGCTCCCGGTCTACGGCGATGGGCTGAACGTCCGCAACTGGCTCTTCGTCGAGGACTTCGCCCGGGGCATCGGGCACGTGCTCGAGCACGGCGTCGCCGGCGAGGTCTACAACGTCGGCGGGCCCGACGAGGAGACGAACATCACCGTGGTCAAGCGGATCGTCGCGGCGGTCGGGGGCTCTGAGGACGAGCTCATCTCCTACGTGACCGACCGCCCGGGCCACGACCGCCGCTACTCGCTCGGCTCCGAGAAGGTCCGGGCGCTCGGCTGGGAGGCGCAGGTGCGCTTCGCGGAGGGCCTCGACCGGACGGTGGCCTGGTACCGCGACAACGCCTGGTGGTGGGAGCCGATCCGCTCGGGCGACTACCGCGAGTACTACGAGCGCCAGTACGGGACCAAACTGGGCTGACCGTGCTGTCGAGATCCCGCATGCCGGGATCTACGCAGCACGGATGAGGATCTTGCGGAGGTCCCGGGCCGTCTCGGCCGCGTCCTCGTCGTCGAGGTCCTCCCAGACGAGGCGGACCGTGGACTGACGACGGACGAGGAGCTTCCGGTCTCGACGGCGATCGGCCTTGAACTGGTCCTGCCGCAGGTGGAACGCGCGCCCGTCGAGCTCGACGACGATGCCCACGGCCCGGTAGTGGCAGTCGACGAGGAACCCCCCGGCCTGCTCGTTGACCGCGTCCGGCAGCGGGAGACCGCGCTCCACGCAGAACCGCAGGTACCGCCGCTCGAACTCCGACCGAGTGTGCGCTTCCATTCGCCCGCACAGCCGGCGGACCAGAGCCGCTCCGCGCTTCCCGGGGACCCGCTCCTGTGCCGTCCGCACCGCCGCCACGTCGAAGCGCCGCATCCGATCGACGATCGGCCGGAGCTCGTCGTAGGCGAGGAGCTCGGCGAGGTCGATCACGGTACGTGCCGCCCGGGTGACGACGAGCGGACCGTGTCGCTCGATGTCCCTCGGGTCGATGCGACGTGCCCGATGGACCCGCAGCCCGTCGCAGGACGTCGCCCTGCCGGTCGTCGTGACGTGCTGCGTGAGGAGCTCGCCGAGGTACCAGCCGTGGAACGCCGCCGCCGAGAGGTGGCTCAGCACGGCGTCCTCCACCGCCCAAGTCGCCGCCAGCCACTCACCCCGTAGGCGAAGCAGTCGATGGCCCAGCGTGTAGACGTTCCGGTGCCGGAGGTGCAGACGTCCCGCCTGCCGTCGGCGGGAGATCGCGTTCGCGTTCAGCCCGAGCGCCTCGAGCTGTTCGCGGCGGAGGAGACCCTCCTGTCGCTCGGCGAGAGAGACCAACGGCCATTCACCGCGATCCGTGTTGTCGATATCCCGCATATCGACACCAAGGGCGCACGGATGCGCTCAGCACGCAGCGAAGAGCGCCAACGCGCCAGAACGGCGCCAGCTTGAGCGCCTGGGCGCCAGAAGGGACTCAGCCGACGCCGGAGAGCTTCCAGCGGGAGCCCTCCTTGACCAGCGAGAGGCGCGCCTGCTCCTCTGCCTCGCCGGTGCCGGTCGGCTGCACGACGGCCTCGGCGGTCGTGCCCTCGACCGTGACCTCGCGGACGGCGAGATCGCTCTGGTCGACGTCGCGCAGCGAGCGCTCGACGCGGTCGGCGCAGTCCTCGGCGCCCTTGGCTTCGGCGAGTTGCTTGGCGAGCGGCGCCGCCAGGTAGTCCGAGCAGATCTTCGCATAGTCCCGGCTGCCGGTCGCGTCCGAGATGTCCTGGATCGAGGCCGCCACCGCCTGCTGCTCACCGTCCGAGAAGCTCGCGGACGTCGGATTCGAGCCCTCCTCGGCACCGCAGCCGCTGGCGATCAGCGCGCCGGCCGTCAGCGCGAGGAGCAGTGGACCGCGGGCAGGCATGGATCCATCGTAGTCGGCGCTCCGCCGGCCCGAGGGACCGCCGGACCCTGCTGCCCTCGCCACACCGTCCGGCTCGCGCGGCACCCCCGGGTCACCACCCGACCGCGCCGTTCACGGACGTAGACGAGGCGCGAGGCGCCGCGCGCAGACGGCGCTGCACCATGCCGAGCCGGCGAAGCGGCACCAGCGACGCCCCTCCGACGCGTAACCTCCTGCGCTGCGATGACCGCCGCCCCCGAGCCCGACGACCCCGTCCCCGGTCCCGCCTCCGTGCCCGTGCCGCGCGGGCGCCACGCGCCGCCACTGGAGGTGCGGGTGGAGACGCAGCGCGCGCGGCTGTTCACGGCTGCGGCCGCCGTGTTCGCCCGCGTCGGCTACGCGGACGCGAGTGCAGAGGCCGTCTCGCGCGAGGCCGGCATGTCCAAGGCGACCTTCTACGAGCACTTCGCGAACAAGGAGGAGTGCATCCTCGCGCTGTTCGACCGTGCGGCCGAATACGTCATGGCCGAGATGACCGCCGCGGTGGGGGCCCGGGACGAGGTCACCGACTACGCGCTGGCCCTCCGTCGCAGTCTCGGCGCGTTCCTCGAGATCCTGGCCGAGCACCCCGACCAGGCCCAGACCCTGCTGGTCCAGATCATCGGGGCCGGGCCCCGTGCCCTCGAGCGCCGCGACGCCGTCATGGACCTGTTCGGGCAGTTCCTGCACCAGGACAACGCCGCGCTCGCCCTCCGGCTCGGATGCCCGACCTTCGCCGCGCCGGAGGACGCCTACGCGTGTATCGGCGCCATCTTCGAGGTCGTCTCCCGGCAGCTGCGGACCGGCACGCCCGCCGACATCCGAGAGGTCGCCCCGACGCTCGAGCGCGTCATCCTCGGGGTGCTCTACGTCGACCGCATCGCGTGAGCGACGCGCTCGCGCGGCTCGAGCAGGAGATCACCGGCTGCCGGCGCTGCCCGCGCCTGGTCTCGTGGCGCGAGGAAGTCGCCCGCACCAAGCGCCGCGCCTTCGCGCACGAGGAGTACTGGGGGCGCCCCGTGCCGGGCTTCGGCGATCCACGCGCGCGGCTGCTCATCCTCGGGCTCGCCCCCGCGGCCCACGGTGCCAACCGCACCGGCCGGATCTTCACCGGGGACCGCTCGGGGGACTTCCTCTTCGCCGCGCTGCACCGCACGGGCTTCGCGAGCCAGCCGACCTCCGTCCGTCGCGACGACGGCCTGCGGCTACGCGACACGTGGATCACCGCCGCGGTCCGCTG
>JACDAP010000021.1 GCA_013695395.1 Solirubrobacterales bacterium | reverse complement strand
GGCGAAGGACGTGCCCACCCCCGTGGCGCCCGCGCGGCCGGTGCGGCCGATGCGGTGCACGTAGACGTCGCGGTCCTCCGGCGGGTCGAAGTTGATGACGTGGGCGATGCCGGCAACGTCGATGCCGCGGGCGGCCACGTCGGTGGCGACGAGCACGCGAACCTCGTAGTTCTCGAACTTCGCGAGCGCCTTCTCGCGCTGGCGCTGGCTCTTGTCGCCGTGCATGGCGACCGAGACGACACCCTGGCCGGAGAGGCGCTTGACGAGGCGGTCGGCGCCGCGCTTGGTGCGGACGAAGACGAGCGCGAGCTGCTCGTCGCGCGAGAGCTCCTCGACGAGCACCTTCAGCTTGTGCTCGTGCGCGACGGTGAGGAAGCGGTGCTCGACCTTCGCGATGTGCGAGACGGTCGCGACCTGCTCGTGGGTCCTGGCGTTGTTCGTGAACTGCTGGGCGATGCGGCCGGCCTCACCGTCGAGGGTGGCGGAGAAGAAGAGCGTCTGGCGCTGCTCGGGGCACTGCTTGACGATCCGGTCGACGGCGGGCTTGAAGCCCATGTCGAGCATGCGGTCGGCCTCGTCGAGGACGAGGCAGCGGACGTCGCGCAGGGTGAAGGCGCGGCGCTGGAGGAGATCCTCCAGGCGGCCCGGGGTGGCGACGATGATGTGGGACTTGGCCGCGGCGCGGGCCTGCTTCTCGAGGCCGACGCCGCCGTAGACGGCGGTGATCCCGAGGGCGCGGGCGTGGGCCAGCGGCCGGAGGTCCTCCACGATCTGGGAGGCGAGCTCGCGGGTGGGGGCCAGGACGAGCGCGCAGGGGCGCTTGGCGATCGGCACGTTGGCCTCGACGCGGTCGACCATCGGCACGCCGAAGGCGAGCGTCTTGCCGGAGCCGGTGGGGCTCTTGACGAGCGTGTCGTGGCCGGCGAGCACGTCGCCGATCACGAGCTTCTGAATGGCGAACGGCTCGAGGATGCCGTCGGCGGCGAGCGCCTTGGCGACGACCTCGGACACGCCGAGATCGGAGAACGACTGGGTCATGTGGTTCCTTCTGGGTGGGTTCGGGAGGGCTTCGTCGGACCCGAACTGCACAAGGGAACGCAACAAGACCTCACAGACGTCGGATGACATCTGTGGGCAAGACGGTAGCAACCAGGGAAACCGCGGCCTCCGCGCGTTCCCCCGCCTATCATCGACGGCGATGGCTGGCGCCCCCGATCTCTTCGTCGTCTGCAAGCACTGCGGCGCCGAGGTGAGCCCGTACGTGACCGAGTGCCCGTACTGCGGCAACCGGGTCCGCAAGCGGGCGCCCAAGATCGAGCGCGGGGCCGACGGTGAGGGCCGCCCGAAGGAGAAGCGGAAGGCTCCCCGGCCCCCCTCGCTGGGCAAGCTCATGCCCGGGGAGATCCCCGGGATCAAGGCCGACGAGGACCGCCGCCCGTACGTGACGATCGCGCTGGCCGTGCTCGGGGCGCTCGGCTACCTGGTCCTCGCGTTCGTCGGGCGCGGCGACATCGCGCTCATCGGGCCTCCGGGCGAGGACGTCTGGCGGGTCTTCACGACGCCGTTCGTGAACGTGGGCACCTGGGGGATGGTCGCCTGCGTCGGCTGCGTCGCGATCTTCGGGACGCTGCTGGAGCGGCGTCACGGTGCGCTCGTCGTGCTGCTGCTCTGGCTCGCCGCGGCCTCCGGCGGCGCGGCACTCGTCGCGGGCGTCGACCTCTTCCCGATTGCGGTCGGCGGCAACGCGGGCGCGCTCGGCCTGCTCACCGCCTGGGTCGTCCCCGTGCTGCTGGCTCGCCGCCGGCGCCCGGACGAGGACGACGACGCCGATCTCTACGGCGTCCTGGCGATCGGCCTGGTCGTGGCGCTGCTGCCGATCGGCTTCGGCTACTCCGCGCTGGCCGGTGTGTGGGGCGCGCTCGTCGGTGCGCTCGCGGGCCTCGCGTTCTCGCGCTTCAAGCCGCGCTGAGAAGCCGGGCCTACACTCGCCGTGTGCCCGCCGAGGAGTTCACCGCCGAGCAGGTCGACGCCGCCGTTGAGCTGCTCTCCGACCCCGAGCGCCTGAAGCACGCGCAGGCGGTCGTCACCCACGCGGCACCCGCACTGCAGCGGATCCTGAACGAGGCGCTCGACGAGGGCGGCTACCTGACAGCGACGGGCGCCGCCGTTGCGCAGGCGGCCGGCAGCGAGCCACTGGAGGACCGGATCGTCGCCGTGCGCACGTTGCTGGCCGAGGAGACGCGCCTGGGCATGCTCGTGGGAGCCACGGTCGGCTTCGAGCTCGCCCGCGTCCTTGCGAGCGGCCCGCTCGACACGACCCCCACCCCGAACCAGGAGCCTGACCAGACATGAAGATCCGCTTCCTCGGCCACGCCGCCTTCGAGCTCACCCACGACGGCGTCACCGTCCTGATCGACCCGTTCATCACCGGGAACCCCGTCGCGACCGTGAAGGCCGAGGAGCTGAGCGCGGACGCCATCCTGCTCACCCACGGCCACGAGGACCACTACGGCGACACCGTCGCGATCGCCAAGCGCACCGGCGCGACCGTCCAGGCCATCACCGAGATCGCCGGCGAGATCGGCGAGGAGGGCGTGGAGACGATCGACACGAACATGGGCGGGACCGCGACCTACGACTGGGGCTCGGTCCGGCTGACCCAGGCCTTCCACACCTCCACCACGCCGAAGGGCACCGTGACCCCGCCCGGTGGGCTCGTCATCGAGATGGGCGGCAAGGTCATCTACCACCTGGGCGACACCGCGCTGTTCTCCGATCTCGCCCTGCCCGGACAGCGCAAGAAGGTCGACATCGCGCTGATCCCGATCGGCGGCCACTACACGATGGACCGCGAGGATGCCGTGGTCGCCGCGAAGCTCGTCGGGGCCGACGTCGTCATCCCGCAGCACTACGACACCTTCCCGCCGATTGCCACCGACGCGCAGGCCTACAAGTCCGAGGTCGAGGCGGCGGGATACGCCCGGGTCGAGATCCTCGAGCCCGGCCAGAGCTACGAGGCCTGAAGGAAGACGGGCAGCGGGCGCGAAGGAACGAGGGTGACCCGCCGCCGCGCCCTGCCCGCCCTGCTCGCCGCCTGCCTGCTCGGGCTCGGAGCGTGCGGGGGAGGCGAGGGCGAGGAGACGGCCGCCGCCCCGGGGCCTGTGGCCCCCACCGGGGCGACGGGTCCCACCGCCCAGGCGGCCACGGGTG
>JACDAP010000016.1 GCA_013695395.1 Solirubrobacterales bacterium | reverse complement strand
CCCACGATCAGACCGAAGCGATGACGCTCGGCGACCGCGTCGCGGTGATGCGTGCGGGCACGATCCAGCAGGTCGACACGCCGAAGGAGCTCTACGAACGCCCCCGTAATCTGTTCGTGGCGGGTTTCATCGGCTCACCCTCGATGAACTTCTTCCCTGCCGACCTCGGAGACGGAAAGGTACGGCTGCCGTTCGGAGAGGTCCCCGTGCCCGCAGCGCTCAAGGGCGTCAAGGCCGAGCACGTCATCGCGGGTGTGCGACCCGAATCCTTCGAATGGGCCGATCTCGCCCCCGAGCACCACGACGGGGAGTCGTTCGTCTTCGAGGTCGAGATCGACCTCGTCGAGTCGATGGGGTCCGAGCTCTACGTCTACTTCGACTACGAGGGCGAGGGCGCGACCTCAGACGAGCTGGCCGAGATCGCCGCCGACGCGGGGCTCGCCGACGTGCCGGGCGGCGGCGGCCGGGTCGTCGCCCGCCTCTCGCCGGACGCGCAGGTCAAGGCCGGGGAGAAGACGAAGCTCTGGCTCGACGTCGAACGCCTGCACCTGTTCGACGCGAAGGACGGCCGGCGGCTGACCGGCGAGGAGGGGAGCGGGGAGCGGGAGGTCAGCGCTCCCGACGCAGCCGCTCGATGATCTCGGGCGTCCACTCCTGGGTACGCGAGAGCCGGTAACGGGCGCAGCTGACGGCGAGGTAGGCGTCGGCGTCGCTCTGGCCCGGCGCGTCGAGGCCGGCCTCGCGCAGCATCGCCACCACCGGCGTGAACTCCTCCGCGAACCACACCCGGGCAGCATCGGCACGGCCGAGCAGCTCCACGCGGTCCTGCATGACCCGGAACGCCCAGGCCTCGACCCCCTCGGCGAGCTCGCCGTAGCGCCACGGGTCACTCAGCACCACGCGCCGGGCGTCGGCCTCGGGGAGTGGGACGCGCTCCCGGAAGAGCCGCTCGTGGCCTTTGAGCGGCAGGTCGGCGAGCGTGAGCTCGCGCTCGGCCCCGATCCGCGTGGAGACCTCGACGACGCGCGCGTCGAGGTGGGTCTCCCCGAGCGCCCGGGCGACCGACACGCGGTGGTGGCCGTCGCGCACGAAGTGGACCTCACCGACCCGGTAGACGCTGATCGCAGGCAACGGCTCACCCCGCCGCATCGCCTCGGCGATCCGTTCCCAGCGGGTCCGCACGCGCGATGTCGTGGGGGCGAAGCGGCGGTCGAAGCCTCCCTTGTCCCGGTCGACCGTGCCCACGACCGAGTCGAGCTCGATCCGCTCCAGGCCGAGGTCATGCTCGCCGGTCCGTCCGAGCTCGGCGACGACCTCGTCGAACGGGAGGATCAGGTCGACGTCCGCGCCGCCACGCTCGAAGCGCCGCCCGAGCCGCCGCCGCGCCTGTCGACGGCGGGCGCGGGAGAAGTCGTCCTGCGCGTCGCTGCCAGGAAAGCCGGTCGAGCGCGCGGGCATGCCCGCGAAGCTACCCGGCGCTCAGCGCTTCGACTCATCGCTTCAACGGACGGACGAGCCCGACGTCGAGGCTGCGGAACGCCGCCTCGCCGCTACGGCGCACCACGAGCCGGTAGCGGGCGCCTCGCCGGAGGGGAACGACCCGGGTGAGGGAGCCCTGCCCGTCCATCGAGAACCGGCGCGAGGCGCGGCCCCCGTTGGACGGCCGGCTCGCGACGCTCCTCCAGCGCCTGCGGCGACGCTCCTCGATCCCGACCGTCCGCGGGTTGTTTCCGAGGCGCAGGCGGACGTAGATCGCGACGTTCCGCTTCCCCGACGGACGTGCGAAGAGCCCCGCGACGAAGCTGAGCGCGGCGGGCTTCGGGGTTCCGTCGGCCTCGTCGAGCCCCGTGCCGTACTGCCCGAAGGGGCGGGCGGTCGAGTCCGAGACCCGCTCCGCGGCCGGCGGTTGGTCGCGCAGCAGGAACTGCGCCCAGCTGACCACGCCTCGCTGTCGCTCACCGATCGACTCCGCCCACGGCAGCCAGCGGGCATGGGTGAGCTTCGAGATTCGCGGTCGGCGCGGGATCGGCACGGTCTCGTAGCCGAACTCGGTCACGTGGACCCGCTTGAGGCCGGGTGCCACGCGCCCCCTGCGCGCCAGCCGGTCGAGCAGCAGTCCGAGCGTGCCGAGTTGGGCGACGCTCACGTCGTCCCGCATGCGGCGATTGACCGGGGTGTCGGGCCGGACGTTCCGGTTGTAGGGGTGGTGTGCCCAGCCGTCACCGTCGATCGGAGTGAAGTTCGCGCACTCCGGCGTGGTGAGCGGCCTCAGCTTGCGGTCCACGCAGGCGAGCTCGCGCAGGAAACGCAGCGGCGCCACCGCGCCGGTGCCCGCGTTGCCCCCGGTGCTCGAGGTGTTGCCGATGAGCAGTTCGGCGTCGGGTCGGACGGCGCGGGCGACGGGGACCGCGGCGGTGATCATCCTTCGGTAGACGCCGGGGCTCGCGGGGGTGGCCGCCTTGCCGGTGCCGTTCCACTGCGGCAGCAGGAGCGCCGGGTGGTTCGGCTCGTTCCACAGCGCGAACTGCGCGACGCGGGGGAGCGGGTCGGCGGGGACGGTGAAGGGTGCAGGGTCCGCCTGCGGTGAGCCGAACAGGTTCTGCAGGAAGAGATCGTCCTGGGAGGGAGGCGGGGCGGGCCCGGCATCGGGTGGGGGCACGAAGTCGCCCGAGTAGCGCCGCAGCGCCGCTTCGACGAACGCCGCGTACGCGACGGGATCGACGTTCGAACGCGCCCGGGGGCCCGGGGGATCGTCGGTGGCCCAGTGCGGCGCCCAGAAGCCGAGGTCGATGAGGACCTTCAGCCCGACCGCGTTGGCGGCGATGACGGCGCGGTCGAGCCCGGCCCAGCGCGCCTGCTCGTAGGCGGCGGGGTCGCGGGCGTCGAAGATCGGCGGCGCCTCCGCGTCGGGTTCGCGGGTGAGCGTGGACCAGTTCGCGGTCAGCCGGACCCGGTCCACCCCGAGCGCGGAGAGTCGCGTCATCGAGGCCATGACCTGATCGGCCGGCCGGTGAAGCAGGTTGGCGTCGTCCTGGACGACCGTTTCGAGCGCTGCGCCCTGGGCGGCGGTGGCGGAAACGAGAAGCGCGAGGGCCGCGCCACCCGCGCTGACGGCTCGCCGCGCGTGTGAACGGAAGGGCATGCGCCCCGGCACTCTGAAGCAGCGGCGCCGATCCGTCCAGTCCGAACCCGCGTAGGCTCGGCGGATGCGCGTCGTCGTCATCACCGCCGAGGGGGACACCTCCGTCCTCGCCGTCCAAGAACGTTCCGCGCCGGTATGCGGGCCGGGCCAGGTCCGGATCAGCGTCCGGGCGGCCGGGGTGAACTTCGCCGACGTCATGGCCCGCATGGGCCTCTACCCCGACGCGCCGCCGTTGCCCGCGGTGGTCGGCTACGAGGTTGCGGGACTGATCGCCGAGGTCGGTGCGGGCGTCGAGGCTCTCGCCGTCGGCGACCGCGTCACGGCGGGCTGCCGCTTCGGCGGCTACGCCGAGGAGGTCGTCGTGGCCGCCGGGGACTGCATCGCACTGCCGGAGGACCTGTCCTTCGCCGAGGGTGCCGCGATCCCCGTCAACTACGCGACCGCCTGGGCCGGGCTCCTCGGCTTCGGCTCCCTGCGCGCGGGCGAGCGCGTGCTCATCCACGCCGCGGCCGGCGGGGTCGGCATCGCCGCCACGCAGATCGCCAAGGACGCGGGCGCCCACGTCACCGGGACGGCCTCGGCGAGCAAGCACGACGCGGTCCGCGCGAACGGCGCGGACGACGTGCTCGACTACAACGTCAAGGGCTGGGAGAAGAACGCCGGCTCCTTCGACCTGATCATGGACGCGATCGGCGGCACGTCCCTGCGGCGTTCCTACGGGCTGCTCCGCGCCGGCGGCCGCCTGGTCGCGTTCGGCGCCGCGAGCCTCGTCGAGGGCGAGAAGAAGAACCTGCTCAAAGCGGCGCCGAAGGCGCTGCCGATGATCCGCGGCTTCAACCTCATCGACCAGATGAGCAGCTCGAAGGCGGTGATCGGCCTGAACCTCCTCACGCTGTGGGACGACCGCGGCACGCTGGAGCCGTGGATGACCCCGCTGTGCGAGCTGCTCGACCGCGGCGTGATCAAGCCGGTCATCGCGGCCGAGGTCCCGTTCGCCGAGGCGGCTGAGGCCCACCGGATGCTCTCCGAGCGGAGGAACGTCGGCAAGGTCGTCCTCGTCCCGTGACGCGGGCGTAGTACCCTCCGCTGCGGATGCCGTTCTCCCTCGCGCCGCTCCGACTTCTCCTCCTTCCCCGCTAGGGGAAGCGATCAGTGCGTGGCGGCCGCCCGAAGCCGCGAACGAAGCCGAGCAGCGTCCAACTTCCAAGGAGAACCACCCGTGTCCGATCCTCAGCAGGTCCGCATCTTCGACACCACCCTGCGTGACGGCGAGCAGTCGCCGGGCATCTCGCTGAACGTCGGCGAGAAGCTCGAGATCGCCGAGGCGCTCGCGCGCCTTGGGGTGGACATCATCGAGGCTGGTTTCCCGATCGCCTCGCCCGGCGATTTCGAGGCCGTCCGCACGATCGCCCGCCAGGTCGAAGGCCCGGTGATCTGCGGTCTCGCTCGTGCGAACCCCGGCGACATCGATCGCTGCTGGGAAGCCGTGCAGGATGCCGAGCGACCTCGGATCCACACGTTCTGCTCCACCTCGGACATCCACATCGAGCACCAGCTGCGCTCCGATCGCGAGAGCGTCAAGGGGCTCACGCGCGCCTCGGTCGCCCAGGCGCGCGCGCTCTGCGAGGACGTCGAGTTCTCCCCGATGGACGCCACGCGCGCCGACGTCGAGTTCACCGCCGAGGTGCTGCAGATCGCCCTCGATGAGGGTGCGACGACGATCAACGTCCCGGACACCGTCGGCTACGCGATGCCGATGGAGTACGCGGCCTTCCTGACCCGTCTGTACGAGCTCGTCCCGGATCTGCGCGGCGTGACGCTCTCGACCCACTGCCACGACGACCTCGGCCTCGCGGTCGCCAACTCGTTCGCGGGGGTGCAGGCGGGGGCGCGGCAGGTGGAGTGCGCGATCAACGGGATCGGGGAGCGCGCGGGGAACGCCTCGCTCGAGGAGATCGTGATGCTCCTGCACGTTCGCGCGCAGTCCACCGACGGGCTGCACACGAAGATCGAGACGACGGAGATCGCCCGCGCCTCGCGCCTGGTCAGCCGCCTGACCGGCTACGCGATCCAGCCGAACAAGGCGATCGTCGGCCGCAACGCGTTCGCCCACGAGTCCGGGATCCACCAGGACGGCGTGCTCAAGGACCGCTCGACGTTCGAGATCATGGACGCCCGGACGGTCGGCCTGGAGATCAGCGCGCTCGTGCTCGGCAAGCACTCCGGCCGGGCGGCGCTGAAGGCGGCGCTGGAGGAGCTCGGCTACAAGGTCGACGGCGCGACGCTCAACGCGGCGTTCAAACGCTTCAAGGAGATCGCGGACCTGAAGAAGACCGTGAGCGCCATGGATCTCGAGGCGCTCGTGACCGACGAGCTGCGCGTCGCCCAGGCGGGCTGGACCCTGGAGAGCTTCGACGTCGAGGCCTCCTCCCGGCGCCCGCCACACGCCACGGTCACGCTTGCGGACCCGGACGGGCAGCCCGCCACGGGTGAGTTCACGGGCGACGGTCCCATCGACGCGATCTTCAAGGCGATCAACGCGGCGACCGGCATCGACGCCCGGCTGCGGGAGTTCCGGGTCGACGCGGTCACGCCGTACGCCGACGCGCTCGGTGAGGCGAACGTCGTCGTCGAGCTCGGTGACCCCGCCGCCGCGATCCGGACCGGCACCCCGGGCGTGCTGAGCGGTGAGCGCGCGACGGGCTCCGGCCAGGCGGTGGCGACGGACATCATCGAGGCGGCGGCCACTGCGTACGTGCGCGCCCTGTCCAGCGCGGTCTCGCAGGCCGCCGCGCTGGCCGAGGCCCCGGCCGAGGAGCTGACGGGCACGCCGTAGGGGCGCGCGGGCGACCTTTCCCGTCACGGTGGCGGGAAAGATCGCCCGGCAGCCGGGTCGCGGCTCCTGCTCGTCTTCGCGGAGCCGGACCGCGAACGCGCGTACGTGATAACGTACGCGACGGATGGCCACCGCGGAGACCACCGAGCGCGCGATCCTCATCGGCCCGCGCGTGCGCGCGCTGCGGGAGGCGATGGATCTCTCGCTGCGCGACCTGGCCGAGCGCTCCGGGGTGAGCGCGCCGATGCTCTCCCAGGTCGGGCGCGGCGAGACCTCGCCGACGCTGCAGATCGCCTCGCGGATCGCCGCCGGCCTCGACCTGAGGCTCTCCCAGCTGCTGCGCCTCGACGAGGGCGGCGTGGTCTCCGTCGTCCGTGCCGCCGACCGCCGCCGCGGCGGCGAGGGCGACCACGCCTTCGAGATCCTCACCCCGCCGCTGCCCGGCCAGCGCGCCGAGCTCTCCCGCCACGTCCTCGCACCCGGCGCCCGCACGGGTGGCCAGGGAGACCCACCGATGCACGAGGCCGGCGCCCGCGAGATCGCCCTCGTCGAGCGCGGCGCGCTCACCCTCGTGATCGACGGCGAAGAGCATCAACTCGCCGAGGGCGACTGCGTCACCTTCGACGCCGACCTGGAACACCACTTCGAGAATCCGACCCGAGAGGAGGCGGTCCTGCTGGCCATCGTGTCAGCCGGGCTGCGACGCTCATGACCCTGAACAAGAGCCTGTTCGACAAGATCTGGGCGGCCCACGAGGTTGCTCCCGGTCTCATCTACATCGACCTCCACCTCGTGCACGAGGTGACGAGCCCGCAGGCCTTCGACGGCCTGCGCCTGGCCGGCCGCAAGGTCCGCCGCCCGGACCGTACGCTGGCGACCGCCGATCACAACGTGCCCACCGACGGCACCCCGGTCGCCGCCCGGATCAAGGATCAGCTCTCCCGCGTGCAGGTCGAGACGCTCGAGGCCAACTGCGCGGAGTTCGGGATCCCGATCCACTCGCTCGGCTCCGAGCACCAGGGCATCGTCCACGTGATCGGCCCGGAGCTCGGCGTCACCCAGCCGGGCATGACGATCGTCTGCGGCGACTCCCACACCGCCACGCACGGCGCGTTCGGTGCGCTCGCGTTCGGGATCGGCACCTCGGAGGTCGAGCACGTCCTCGCCACCCAGTGCCTGGTGCAGAGCAAGCCGAAGTCGATGCGGATCGACTATGAGGGGATGCTCGGCAACGGGGTCACCCCGAAGGACCTGATCCTCGCCACCATCGGCCAGATCGGGGTCGACGGGGCTTCCGGGCACGTCGTGGAGTACGTCGGCGACGTGATCTCCGACATGTCGATGGAGGGGCGCATGACGATGTGCAACATGACCATCGAGGCCGGTGGCCGGGCGGGCATGATCGCCCCGGACGTCACCACGCTCGAGTACCTGCGCGGCCGCCCGGCCTTCACCGAGCAGGGCATCATCACCCTGCACTCGGACCTCGACGCGACCTTCGACAAGGAGGTCCTGATCGACGCCGGCGCGGTGAGCCCGATGGTCTCCTGGGGCACGAACCCCGCGCAGGTCGCCCAGGTGAACGGCACGGTCCCCGAGCCCGGCTCGGAGGGTGACGAGCGCTCCCTTGAGTACATGGGACTCAAGGGCGGCACGCGCATCGAGGAGATCGCGCTCGACCGCGTCTTCATCGGCTCGTGCACGAACTCCCGCATCGGGGACCTGCGCGCCGCCGCGAAGATGGTCGAGGGCCGCAAGGTCGCGAGCTCCGTCAACGCGATGGTCGTGCCCGGTTCGGTTCAGGTGAAGGCGCAGGCCGAGTCCGAGGGGCTCGACGAGGTCTTCCGCGCGGCCGGCTTCGACTGGCGCGCCGCGGGCTGCTCGATGTGCCTCGGGATGAACCCGGACATCGCCGCCCCCGGCGAGCGCGTCGCCTCGACCTCCAACCGCAACTTCGAGGGGCGGCAGGGCAAGGGCGCCCGCACGCACCTCGTCTCCCCCCAGATGGCCGCCGCGGCCGCCATCGAGGGCCGTTTCGTCGACATCCGCGAGTGGAGCTGAGCATGGACCCCATCGAGACGATCACCGGCCCCGTCTCCGTGCTCAAGCGCGACGACGTCGACACCGACCAGATCATCCCCAAGCAGTTCCTCAAGCGGGTCGAGCGGACGGGCTTCGGCGAGTTCCTCTTCTACGACTGGGCCAAGGAGCCCGGCTGGGAGCTCCCGGTCAACCAGATCCTCGTCACCGGCCGGAACTTCGGGTGCGGTTCGAGTCGCGAGCACGCGCCCTGGGCGCTCGAGGACTACGGGTTCAAGGCCGTGATCGCCAAGAGCTTCGCGGACATCTTCAAGAGCAACTGCACGAAGTGCGGGCTGCTGCCGGTCCAGCTCACCTCGGACGAGGTCGACGCGATCGCCGCCGCCGGCCACGCCCAGGTCGACCTGGCCGCGCAGGAGGTCCGCTGGGAGGGCGGCACGGCGAGCTTCGAGATCGATCCCGAGATCAAGCACCGGCTGTTGAACGGCCTCGACGACATCGCGCTGACGCTCCAGCAGGACGGCGACATCGCCGCCTACGAGGGCGCGCGGGAGCGGTTCGGCCCGGACACGCTGCAGGTGGCCTGAGCCCGGCTCAGATCGCGGGCGCCGCGTCGAGCACGAGCCCGGCGGCGCTCGCGACGTTCAGGGAGTTGACCGAGCCCCACTGCGGCAGGGTGATCACCTGATCGCATGCCGCGAGGTGCTCGTCGCTCAGGCCGTGCACCTCGTGGCCGGCCAGCAGGAGCGCCCGTGTGGGCAGCTCCGCCTCGGCCAGCGACGTTCCGCCCTGCTCGAGCGCGAGCACCGGCCGCTGCTCCGCCCGCGCCCGGGCGAGCGTGGCCGCGAACGGCTCCACGCGCCAGTGCTCGCCGAGCGGCGCCCGCTCAGGCCCCGGGTCGACGGGCGTGATGAGTCCGGCGGCTCCCGCCGCCAGGGCGTTCCGCGCGGCGGCGACCGCGTTCAGCGGTGTCTGCCCGTCCGGCAGGCAGAGCCACCAGTTCCGCCGGACCTCCCACGGGTACCGCTCCACCCACCAGTCGAAGCGCAGCCGCGCCCGCTGCTCGGCCCGCGTGAGTGACTCCCAGCCGTCGATCCAGGCCGGCGTCGCGGCGGCGTGTTCTCCACCCCACATCATGGGTGGCTCAGGGAACACGCCGCCCGGATCTCGCCCCGTCGCGGTGTCGGCGTGTTCCCTAGATCCTCTATATCCGGACTTGGGGAACACGCCGCCGCGGAGTCGGGCCATCAGCAGGTGCGCGAGCATCGCCGGGGAGCTCGCGGCGTTCCAGCC
>JACDAP010000010.1 GCA_013695395.1 Solirubrobacterales bacterium | reverse complement strand
CCTCGGCACGGTCCAGCGGCCGTGCAGGGCGAGCGGGAGCGCCAGCGAGGCGAGCGCCGCCGCCAGCCCCCAGGCCCGCAGATCGGCCCGCGGCGGCAGCGTGGAGGCCGCCAGCAGGGCGAGCGGCCAGGCGACGACCACGAGGTGATGGTGCAGGAGCGGACGCTGCAGCGCGCAGAGCTATCGCCCACCCCGCCAGGGTGGCCCCGAGCGCGAGGAGCACCGCGAGTGCTCGCAGCCCGGTCGCGCTCCCGCCGACCAGCGCGTGTCCCGCGTCGAGCAGGTGGAAGAAGAGCGGCGGCTGGGAGGTGAAGACGTCGCGGCCGGCGCCCAGCCCACGCGCCAGCAGGTCGGCGCTCGAGAGGTACACACCCTCGTCGAACTCAAGCGACGGCGTGCCGAGATCCCGAGCGTAGAGCAGCGCCGCGAGGGCCAGCAGGACGGCGAGGGCGGCGCGCTCGCGGGCCGAGGCGCGGGGCAGCTCGCGCGCCACCACGGGCGGGGTGCTCATGGGATGCACGCTGACGCCGGGGGCGCTCGCACCCGTCACCCTGAGGTGACCGAGGTGTGACGAGGTCGTGTCCGACCCCCGACGGGACGCCGCGGCGGGCGCCACCCGGTCGCCACGCCCCCCTGTCGGCGGCCGGTGCAGCTCCTACTGTGCTGTCCGTGAGCCCGTTCGACGATCCGGCCACCCTCGAGCGCTTCGCCCGCCTCGCGGTCGGCTTCGCGGCCAACGTCCAGCCCGGCCAGCTCGTCCAGATCAGGAGCGAGATCGGCAAGGAGGACGTGACCCGCGCAGTGGCCACCGAGGCCTACCGGGCCGGTGCCAAGTACGTGGACGTCGACTACTTCGACCTGCACGTCAAGCGAGCACGACTCGAGCATGCCGCCGAGGAGACGCTCGACTTCGTCCCGCCCTGGCTGGGTGAGCGGCTGCTCCACCTCTCCGACGCCCACGCCGCCCGCATCGCCCTCAGCGGACCGGCGGCGCCCCGGCTGCTCGAGGACATCGATCCTGCGCGCTCGGGCCGCGACCAGCTCCCGGCGATCAAGGAGACCGGCCCGGTCGTCAACGCCCGCACCACGAACTGGACGATCCTGCCCTGCCCCACGCGCGCGTGGGCGCGCGAAGTCCACCCCGGGCTCGATCCGGAGGAGGCGTGGGCGCGCCTCGGCGAGCAGCTGCTGCACGTCTGCCGCCTGGACGAGGAGGATCCGGTGGCCGCCTGGCGCGAGCGCGCCGCGGTCCTCGTGGGCGCGGCCGAGCGCATCACCGCTCGGCGCTTCGACGCCGTCCGCTTCCGCGGCGAGGGAACCGACCTACACGTTGGCCTGCTGCCGAGCTCCACCTGGATCGCGGCGAAGTTCGAGACCGTCGACGGTGTCGTCCACATGCCGAACCTCCCGAGCGAGGAGGTCTTCTGCTCCCCCGACCCCGCGCGGGTCGACGGCGTCGTCCGCGCGACCAAGCCGCTCGTGCTCGGCGGCAGCGTGATCCGTGGGCTCGAGGTCGAGTTCGCGGGCGGCGTCGCGGTCCGGATCGAGGCGGAGAGCGGCGCCGACGTCCTACGCGGCTACGCGGAGCGCGACGAGGGATCCGCCCGCCTCGGGGAGGTCGCGCTCGTCGACGGCCAGGGCCGCATCGGCAAGCTCGACACCGTCTTCTACGACACGCTGCTCGACGAGAACGCCGCGAGCCATGTCGCGCTCGGCAACGCCTACAGCTTCGGGGCGGGCAAGTCGGACGAGGGCCGCCTGAACCGCTCCCAGATCCACGTCGACTTCATGATCGGCTCACCCGCGATGGAGGTGGACGGCCTGGCTGCCGACGGGACGGCCGTCCCGCTGCTGCGCGGCGGTGCCTGGCAGCTGTAGAACGTCGGCGGCCGCTAGGCTTCTGCGTTCGCAGGGCCCAGGAGAGGTGCCAGAGCGGCTGAATGGGCACGACTGGAAATCGTGTGTGCGTTTGCGCGTACCGAGGGTTCGAATCCCTCTCTCTCCGCTG
>JACDAP010000295.1 GCA_013695395.1 Solirubrobacterales bacterium | reverse complement strand
GATCAGCCCCGTGAGCCCCGCGGCCCGGGCGCCCTCGGCCACGGCCAGGACGCCGCGCCCTGGGCGGATCGCCCCGCCGAGCGCGAGCTCACCGAAGACCGCCAGGCGATCGAGCAGCTCGCTCGGCACCTGCCCGCTGGCGGCCAGGATCCCACAGGCGATCGCCAGGTCGAACCCGGGTCCGGACTTCCGCAGCGACGCCGGCGCGAGGTTCACCGTGACCCGCTTCTCGGGGAAGGCGAAGCCGGAGTTCTGGACGGCAGCACGGACGCGTTCGCGGGATTCGCGGACCGCGCGGTCGCCGAGGCCGACGATGGTGAAGCTCGGCAGGCCGGTGCGCAGGTCGACCTCGACGGTGACGCGGCGGGGCTCGAGGCCCTCCAGCGTGAAGGTGCTGACGTGGGAGATCATCTCGACCGGCGACGCTAGGTCCGCCCCGCGTCACGTGTCAGCCACGCACTGTGCCGAGTTCGTCACGAAACGCGCAGGCCTCTCCGCGGCGTGTTCCGCGCGTCTTTCGGCACGTTCGCGTCACAGGTGCGCCTTGTCTCGTGACGTCGGTCGACGCCAGCATCCCGGGCATGACCACTCAGCCCACCGAAGATCCCCGCCGTGTCCTCGGGCGCTACGGCGAGCGACTAGCCGCCGAGCACCTCGAGCGACTCGGCTTCGCGATCGTCACGCGCAACCACCGGACGCGCTTCGGCGAGCTGGACCTCGTCGCCTTCGACGGCGAGGTGCTCGCCTTCGTCGAGGTCAAGACGCGTCGTCGCGGCGGCGGCAGCCCCTGGGAGAGCCTGCACCACCGCAAGCGGATCCAGGTCCGCAAGATGGCCGCGGCGTACCTCACCCAGGTCCCCGACCGGCCGCGCGGCCGGACCCTACGCTTCGACGCCATCGGCGTCGTGATCGGCCCCGGGGATCGGCTCGAGTCGCTCGAGCACCTCGAGGGGGCCTTCTGATACGGAGTAGGCGACCGAAGCGAACGAGCGACGGTGGAGCGGCGAGACGCCCTGCCGCGCGATCGCCGCCCGGTGTGCGGGCGTCGAGTACCCGACGTGTGCGGCGAACTCCCATCCCGGATGGTGCGTCTCGGCACGATGCATGAACCGGTCGCGGGAGACCTTCGCGAGGATCGACGCGGCGGCGATAGCCGCGCTGGTCGCGTCGCCCTGCGTGATCGCGCGCTGCTCGTGCTCGAAGGGTGCCACGCGGAAGCCGTCGACCAGGCAGAGCACCTCGCCGGGCTGCCCAGCGCAGACGGAGCGCAGCGCGTCCCGGAGCGCGTCGAGGTTCGTGCGGTGCAGTCCGCGGGCGTCGATCCCCGGCGCACAACGCGAGACGATGACGCTCCGGGCTGCGAGCCGCATCACCACGGGGTACAGCGCCTCGCGAGCCGCCTCGGTGTGCTGCTTGGAGTCGTTCAGGGTGGAGAGCGCCCGGACCTCACCGGGCCCGATCGCCTCGAGATCGAGGAGCACGGCGGCCGCCACCAGGGGACCGGCCAGGCAGCCGCGGCCGGCTTCGTCGGCGCCGGCGACCCACCGGACGCCGAGCGCCCGGTCGTGCGCGAAGAGGCGGCGCCCGGTCCGCCGGGAGCGTGCCCGTCGCGCGGCTACAGCAACCCGATCCGCTTCGGCGGCCAGTACGTGACGAAGGCCCCGCCGATGATCCAGTCGCGCGGGACGGGCCCCCAGAAGCGGGAATCCTCGGAGCACTCGCGGTTGTCGCCCATCATGAACCAGTGCCCGGCCGGGACCGTGATCGGCTTCGGGAAGTTCGCGGGGCCGCCCCCACACTCGGTCTCGATGAACGGCTCCTTCTGCCGCTTCCCGTTGAGCACGACATGGTCGTCCTCAACGGCGATCCGGTCACCCGGCCCGGCGACCACCCGCTTGACGAAGTTCTGCTTCGACGCCTCGGGGAACGGACGGGCGCACGGCGCCTCCTCGGAGCCGCCGACGCCGCAGATGCCGCTGCCGCCCTTGCCGCTGGGACCGTCGTCGTCGACGGTCGCCGGCGGGTGGAAGATGATGATCTCGCCGATCTCCGGATCGGTGAAGCGGTCCCCGATGCGGTTGGCGACCACGCGCTGGCCCACCTCGAGGGTCGGGACCATCGACTCGCTCGGGATCTTGTACGGCTTGACCAGGAAGGCCTGGATGAGCAGCGCCAGCCCGATCGCCACGATCAGGATGCCGACGAGCTCGAGGAATCCCCCGCCTTCGGACGTCGTCGCTTCGCGGGAGGCCATGCCCTGGACTACAGCAGGCCGATGCGCTTGGGCGGCCAGTAGGTCGCGAACGCATCACCGATGATCCACTTTTCCGGCACGGGCCCCCAGAAGCGGGAGTCCTCGGAGCACTCGCGGTTGTCGCCCATCATGAACCAGTGGCCGGCGGGGATCGTGATCGCCTGCGGGAAGTTCGCCGAGGACCCGGTCTCGCAGGTCTCCTGGACGAACGGCTCCTTCTGGCGCTTGCCGTTCAGCACGACGTGCCCGTTGACCACGGCAATCTTGTCGCCCGGGCCGGCGACGACGCGCTTGACGAAGTTCTCCTGCGAGCGGCGCGAGACCGGGCGATCGCAGGCCTGGCCCTCCTCGACCTTGCGACCGCAGCCGGCGTCGATGCCCACCCCGTCCTGGTCACCGGTCGCCGATGCGGGCGGGTGGAAGACCATGACGCTGCCGACCTCCGGGGAGGTGAAGCGCTCACCGATCCGGTTGACAAGCACCCGCTGCCCGACGACCAGGGTGGGGACCATCGACTCGCTGGGGATCTGGTACGGCTTGACCAGGAACGCCTGGATGCCGAGCGCGAGCCCCAGCGCGACCGCGACGATAACCACCAGCTCGACGAACGAGCCGCCGGACTTCTCGCCTGAACCGGCCATCCGTCCCTCCCGTGGGGGAGTGCTCAGGCCTTGTC
>JACDAP010000600.1 GCA_013695395.1 Solirubrobacterales bacterium | reverse complement strand
GCGCAGCCCGGGCCGCACCGCGGCCACCGCTGGCGCGTTGACGGTGGGCGTGGCGTTGGTGACCGCCGTGGCGGTCCTCGCCGCGGGCCTCAAGGACACGACGGAGGGCACGATCGACCGGCGCGTGCAGGCCACCCACGTGCTGACCGGCGTCGACGGCTGGTCGCCGACCGACCCGAAGGCGGCTGCGGCGCTGGCTGCCGTCCCGGGCGTCGGCGGCGTCACCCGGATCCGGCAGGACGTCGGCTCTGCCTTCGGCGACAACGAGCGCGTCAACGTCGTCGACGGACGCCAGGTCACCTTCGACCTCGCGGCCGGCACGGCGCAGGCCGCAGGCCTCGGCCGCGACGGCGCGATCGTCGACGAGGGCTGGGCGAAGGAGCAGGGCCTGGCCGTCGGGGAGCGCTTCACGCTGACGAGCCCGGCCGGCGACGAGCTGGCCCTGGTGGTCCGCGCGATCGAGCGCTCGCCGGTCATCGACGCGCTCGACCTCGGCCCGATCACGATCGGCGCCCCCGCGTTCGACGGCGCCTTCCGCAACCAGCGGTCGACGCTGGCGGTCGCCGCGGCACCGGGCGTCGCGACGGATGCGCTCGAGCGCTCGCTCGCCGCGTTCCCCGACGCGCAGGTCACGACGAAGGCGGCGTTCATCGACACGCGCATGGCCGACATCGACACGTTGATGGCGATCTTCGGCGTGCTCCTCGCCCTCGCGGTCGTCGTCAGCCTGTTCGGGATCGTCAACGCGCTCGTCCTCGCGACGTTCGAGCGCCGGCGCGAGCTCGGGATGCTGGCCGCGATCGGCATGACCCGCCGTCAGATCCGCCGGATGGTGCGCCACGAGAGCATCGTGACGGCGCTGCTCGGCGCCGCGACGGGGGTGACCGTCGGGCTCGGCCTCGGGGCGCTGGTCACCCAGCTGCTCGCCGACGAGGGGCTGACGTTCGCGGTGCCGACGGTGACGCTGGTCGTGCTCGCGGTCGTCGCGGTGATCGCCGGCGTCCTGGCCGCCGTCGTGCCCGCGCGGCGGGCGGCGAAGCTCAGCCCGCTGAACGCGCTGGCCTACGAGTAGTCACTGGGAGCGACGAGGACAACGGTCGGAAGCCCCCTCGCCAGGGGGCTTTCGCCGTTCAGGCTGGACTGGGTTGTGGCGCGGTAGTACGGGCGCCGGGCATCGGGGCGGCCTGAGCCAGCCGGATGATCCCGCCTGACCGATCAGATCCGAGTCGACCGCACGCGTTGTCGTCTGTAGCATCCGTCCGTCCGCCGCGCCGGGCGGCGAGAGTCGACAAAAAGGACCGGGGATGGACATGCGTCGAATTGACCTGCGCCGGGTGCTGCTCATCATGGTGCTGACCGCACTGGCGAGCTTCGCCGCCGCCGCTCCGGCCGGCGCGGCCGGCTGGACCACGCCTCTGCCGCTCCCGGAAACCTGGCGGGACCTCTCGGTCGGCTTCGACGCCACCGGCGCAGGTACGTTCGGACATACCGAGTACATCTCCGTCGTGCCGCCGTTTGCGACCCGGATCGGCGTGTCGGTGCGCCAGCCGGACGGATCGTTCGTCGAGCAGTTCGGCCAGGGCTCGTCGTCGGGCTACGTTCCGACGCGTATCTCGATCGCCGTGGCGCCGAACGGCGCGGCGGCAGGGTGCATCGTCGCGCGGACGACCGACGGCGTCACGTCTCAGGAGCGGCGTCTTGCCACCTACCGGCCCGCCGGGTCGTCGACCTGGGAGACGCCGACCCAGATCGTCGCCGCAAGCAAGCGGAGCGAGCGTGTGGGCGAGTGCGAGCCGGTGATCGCTCCGACCGGCCTTGCCGGAGTCCTCGCGCTGAAGACCGAGGACAACCCGGCTGAGCAACCGGACAACGAGGATGACGCGCTGATGCTGGCGACGCATCCGCCCGGAGGGTCGTGGTCCGCGCCGCAGCAGCTGAACCCCTCCGCGAACAACGCGCAGTGGGGCAAGATCGGGATCGACGACGCCGGCAACATCACCGTCGTCTACCAGCACCGGTACGACGAGTCGCCGGTGCTGTACTCGGTGCGATCCGTCACGCGCACCGCGTCCAACGGCGTGCTCGGTTCGCCGGCGAAGCTCACCCTCGAGAGCGGCGGCGCACACGCCGGGGCACCACGGCTCGCGGTCAACGCAGCCGGTGTCGCGACGGCCGCTTTCCAGGTCCTCGCCCAGCTCAACGCCACGACCCGGCCCGGCCCGACCTCCGCCTGGGATGCGCCGACCGCGATCTTCACGGGCGCGACCGCGTCTTCCAGCAACCCGGAGGCGGTCGGCGTCTCCTCGGGCGGGATGAGCCACGTCATCTACTGGCGCCAGGGTCCGGGCGGTTCGGGCAACAACGTCGCGGGGATGGTGCGACACCCGGTCGGAGGAGTGTGGACGCCCCATCAGGCGGTGTCACCGAGCAACATGAGCTTCGTCCGCGAGGCCGGCTTCGCGTTCCTGGGGCAGGAGGCGTTTTCCGTCTTCACGGGAGCCTTGGGAGGCGGCGGTGGCAACCCCGGTATCGGGATCTTCGAAGCGGCGCGGTGGCAGTCGTTCAGCTCGAGCCCGGAGATGGGACTCGACCTCGCGACGCCCGGCCCCATCACGAGACTCGAGCAGGTCGTGGCCGACAACAACAGCAGCATCGTGGCCTTCCACGCGCCCGGCAATGCCGACGTCCTCAGACCGTCGCCGATGGCCACGGCGTACGACGGCGGCGCTCCCGTCGTCGTCTCCTCGTCGGTCCCCGCTGCGGCCAACGTCGGGCAGGCCACGCAGCTCGGCGTGAGCTTCGCGGACGCCTGGTCGTCGATCGCCTCCGTTACCTGGGACTTCGGTGACGGCACCGCCGCGGGGTCGGGAGCGACGGTGATCCACAGCTGGGCCGCGCCCGGGTCGTACACCGTGGTCGCCACCGGTCGCGATGCCCAGGGCAATCAGGCCAGCAGGTCCTTCACCGTCGTCGTGGCGGCTCCTGCGGCGCCCCCTGCCGCCACCGGCGGCACCGGCGGCGTTCCGGGTGGGGGCGGGACGGTGCGCGATACCACTGCACCGAGGTTGACCTCGGTGCGCCTGACCAAGCGCGTCTTCGTGGCCGGGAAGGGGACGAGCATCCGGTTCACCAGCTCCGAGGGCGGCACCGCCCGTGTCGTGATCACCCGCAAGACCAGCGGGCGCAAGGTCGGCAAGCGGTGCAGGCCGCTCACCAGGGCGAACCGGAAGCGCAAGCGGTGCACCTACGCGAAGGTGCTGACGAGGATCCGGCGGGCAGTGAAGGCCGGTCCGGTGCGCATCGCGTTCAGCGGGAGGGTCGCCGGGCGGCGGCTCGCGCCCGGGCGCTACCGCGCGAGCATCGTCGTGACCGATCTCGCCGGCAACGCCTCCAAACCCGCGCTGCTCGCGTTCACGGTGAAGCGTCGCTGAGCGGCCTCGGCGCCGCCGCTGGCGGTTCGCGACCGCGCGCGGGTCCGTCGCCCCGCGACGACCTGGTTCACTGGACCGTCAGGTAGGACCGGCAGCCGGCCAACGCAACGAGGAGGCAGTGATGGCGTGGAGTGAGCGCAAGCAGTTCGTCGAGGTGCTGGGCCGCCGGATGGCCTACGTCGAGGAGGGGGAGGGTGCGCCGATCGTCCTGCTGCACGGCAACCCGACCTCGTCGTACCTCTGGCGTTCGGTGATCCCGGAGCTGAGCGGCAAGGGACGCTGCATCGCGCCCGACCTCATCGGCATGGGGGACTCCGACAAGCTTCCCGCCGACGACGCCGCGCGGTACACGTTCGTCCGTCACCGCGAGTTCCTCGACGCGTTCCTGGAGGCCGTCGGCGTCGGCTCGCACGTCACGCTCGTGATCCACGACTGGGGCAGCGCGCTCGGCTTCGACTGGGCCCGTCGCCATCCCGACCGCGTGGCGGGGATCGCCTACATGGAGGCGTTCGTGCGTCCGCTCGACGGCTGGGAGGCGTGGCCCGAAGGGGCGCGCGGGATCTTCCAGGGGCTGCGCTCGCCCGCGGGGGAGGCGATGGTGCTCGAGAAGAACCTGTTCGTCGAGGCGATCCTGCCCTCCTCGATCCAGAGGACGCTCGAGCCCGAGGAGATGGAGGAGTACCGCCGGCCGTTCCTCACGCCAGGGGCGGACCGCCTGCCGACACTCGTCTGGCCCCGGCAGATCCCGCTCGGCGGCGAGCCCGCCGACGTGGTCGAGATCTGTGCCGAGTACGCCGCCTGGCTGCCGACCACCGACGGGCTGAAGAAGCTCTTCGTCAACGCGGACCCGGGCACGATCCTCATCGGCGAGCAGCGCGAGTTCTGTCGCTCCTGGCCCGATCAGACCGAGGTGAGCGTCCCCGGGCTGCACTTCGTCCAGGAGGACTCCGGGGCGGCGATCGGACAAGCG
>JACDAP010000576.1 GCA_013695395.1 Solirubrobacterales bacterium | reverse complement strand
TGCACGTGCTGCGCGAGCTCTTCGGGCTCGACGAGGGAGCTGCCCTGACCGGTGCGGCCGAATCGCAGCTGACGCCTAAGTGAGGATCGGGACGCGGGGCAGCGCGCTGGCGCTCGCCCAAGCCCGTTGGGTCGCCGGGCTGCTCGGTGAGCTCGGGCAGCCGTGCGAGCTCGTCGTGGTCACCACCACCGGTGACCGTGACCGCGCCCTCCCGGACAAGGTGAAGTGGGTGCGTGAGCTCGACGAGGCACTCCTCGACGGACGGATCGACCTCGCCGTCCACTCCGCCAAGGACGTCCCGAGCGACGTGCCGGAGGGCCTCACCCTGGTCGGGGCGCCGCGTCGCGAGGATCCGCGGGACGCGCTGATCGGGAGCCTCGGCCCCCGGCTGGGAACCGCCTCGCCGCGGCGCGCAGCGCAGCTCCGGGCGGCGGCGCCGGAGGTCGAGGTGCGCGAGGTGCGCGGGAACGTCGACACCCGTCTGGCCAAGCTCGCCGCCGGGGAGTTCGACGGGATCGTGCTCGCGGTCGCCGGGTTGAAGCGGCTCGGGCGCAAGAGCGAGATCAGCGAGACGCTCGACCTCGTTCCCGCCGCCGGGCAGGGGACGGTCGTCGTGCAGGCACGGTCCGACACCGCGCTCCCGGACGGCTTCACCCACGCCGCGACCTGGACGGCGCTGCGCGCGGAGCGCGCCTGCGTGGCCGCGCTCGAGGCCGACTGCCACACCGCCGTCGGTGCCCACTACGACGGCGAGCGGTTCAGGGCCTGGGTCGGTGCGCAGGACGGGAGCGCCTGGCTGCGCGACGAGCTCGTGGTGGCGGGAAGCACGGAGGAGCCCGAGGCGCTCGGGACGCTCCTGGCCGAGCGGCTGCTGAGCGCGGGCGCGAACGAGGTGCTCGGCCGATGAGCGCCTCCGAGCCCCCTGTGTCCGGTGAGCGCGGATCAGCGCCCGAAGGGTGGACGCCCATCCGCTCTCAGCCCGGAGTGGGGACCGTGTACCTCGTCGGCGCCGGCCCCGGCGACCCCGGGCTGATGACCGTGCGGGCCGTCGAGTTGATCGCCCGCGCCGACGTGATCCTCTTCGACAAGCTCATCCCGGAGAGCGCGCTCGTCGACGCCCGAGCGGACGCGGAGCTGATCGACGTCGGCAAGATCGGCGGCGGCAAGCAGGTCCCGCAGGACACCACCACCACGCTGGTGATCGAACATGCGCGGGCCGGCCGCTCCGTCGTCAGGCTCAAGGGCGGCGACCCGTTCGTCTTCGGCCGGGGCGGCGAGGAGGCCCTGGCCTGCGTGGCGGCGGGCGTGCCGTTCGAGGTCGTCCCCGCGGTGACCAGCGGGATCGCCGCTCCGGCCTACGCCGGCATCCCCGTCACCCAGCGCGGCGTCACGAGCGCCGTCGCGTTCGTGACCGGCCACGAGGACCCCGACAAGCCCGAGACCCTGATCGACTGGCCGGCGCTCGCCGCCTTCCCGGGAACCCTCTGCTTCTACATGGGGATCCGCACGCTCGATCGGATCGCCGAGCAGCTCGTCGCCGGCGGGCGCCCGGCCGACGAGCCCGCCGCCGTGATCATGCGCGGCACCTACGGCGACCAGCGCTCGGTCCGCGGCACCCTCGCGGACATCGCGGAGCGCGTACGCGACGCCGAGATCCGCGCGCCTGCGATCACCGTCGTCGGCGGTGTCGCCGCGCTCCACGACGAGCTCGGCTGGTTGTCGGAGGCCCGGCCCCTCGGGGGCCTCCGGATCGCCGTGACCCGCGCCCGCGCCCAGGCCAGCGGCATCGCCGCGACGCTCGCCGGCCTCGGTGCCTCGGTCATCGAGGCGCCGGCGATCCGGATCGAGCCGCTCGACACGGAGATTCCGGCCCTGGATCCCTACGGCCTCGTCGTCTTCACCTCCGTGAACGCGGTCACGCAGTTCTTCGCGGGCGTGGCCGACGCCCGGGTGCTGTCCGGGACGACAGTCGCCGCGATCGGCCCGGGCACCGTGGCAGAGCTCCGCCGCCACGGCATCGCCGCCGACATCGTCCCGCCGCGCTCGATCTCCGAATCCGTCCTCGAGGAACTCACCGCCCGCGGCCCGTGGGGCCGGGTCCTCATCCCGCGGGCGGAGGAAGCCCGCGAGGTGCTCCCCGACGGGCTCCGCGCTGAGGGTGCGCAGGTGGACGTGCTCCCTCTTTACCGCACGGTCGCCGAGGCGCTCACCGCGGAGGAACGCGAGGCCGCGCTCGGCGCCGACTACGTGCTCTTCACGAGCGCCTCGAGCGCCCGGTACCTGCACGAGAGCGCAGGAACGCTCGACGGCCCGCGCATCGTCTCGATCGGCCCGGTCACGAGCGACGCCATCCGGGCCCTCGGTCGCGAGGTCGATGTCGAGGCCTGCGACCACACGCCGGACGGGGTGGTCGCCGCGCTCCTGGCCGACGTCTCAGCCCGTGGTGCCGCTGACGATCGCGACCAGTAGGGCGGGGAGCTCCTCCAGCGGGGTGATGTGATCGATCGCGTGGTCGCGACGGATGGTCGCGTCGGGCATCGAGAAGACCTGTGAGGTGGCTTCGTCGGTCGCGAGCACCGTGCCGCCGAAGGCGTGGATCGCGGTGGCGCCGGTCGCGCCGTCGTGGCCGTTTCCGCTGAGCACCACGGCGACCGCTTCGGTCCCGAGCGTGAGGGCCATGCTGGTCAGCAGCAGATCGGCTGATGGTCGGCTGGGCGGCGCGGCACCCGAGAGGATCAACCGGACGGTCGGCCCGGAGGCGATCAGGAGATGCTTTCCGGCTGGGGCGATGAGCACCTCGCCGGAGCCCAGGCGCTGAGCTTCCTCGGCCGCGCTGACCGGGAGGATCGAGCGCTCGCTGAGAAGATGCACCAGATTGCCCGTCCGGTCGGGCTGCTGGTGCAAGAGCACGAGGACCGTCGCGTCGAGTGTCCCGGGCAGTCCTGCGAGCACCTGTCCGACCGCCTCGAGACCGCCTACTGAGGCGACGAGCGCGATCACCGAGGCCGGCGCAGTCGCCGCCTTCAAGAGCCTGATGCCGGAACGGTCGATCGTGACACCGAACAGGCACGCTAGCGCCCTCACCTGACCGGTCGCGAACCCCGGTGCCGCGGCCTTCGTCGGCTCCGCGCACTTGGAGCCGGGGGTTCCCGGGTACGGGTGAGGTGCATGCGTCCCGCTCGCTCCGCCGTTGCCGCCGATCCGACACGCGAGGACATCGTCCCCTTGCTGCGTGGGGTGTCTCACCTCTACAGCGCATACATCGCCGCGGCGGCCGGCGTCGTGCTCGTCGTCCTGGCCCCCGAGCCACTCAACCGGCTGTGCGCGGTGCTCTACGGCGCAGCGCTGCTGGGCTTGTTCGCGGTCAGCGGCCTGTATCACCGTTGGCGCTGGAATCCGCGTTGGCGCCCGGCGCTGCGCCGCCTCGATCACTGCACGATCTTCGTGTTCATCGCCGCCTCGAGCACCCCACTTGCGCTCCTCGTCCTCTCCGGCACGACCCAGCTGATGGTGTTGATCCTCGCGTGGGCAGCCGCGGCAGCGGGGGTCGCGCTCAGCCTGTCCTGGATCGACGCTCCCCGGGGCCTGGTCGCCGCCGCCTACGTCCTGGCCGGACTGGCGGCGACGATCGGACTGCCGCAGATCCTCGAGCGGCTGCCGACCGCGCCGCTGATCCTGCTGGCAGTCGGTGCCGGCCTCTACATCGTCGGCGCGGTCGTCTACGCCCTGCGACGCCCGAACCCATGGCCGCGCGTCTTCGGCTTCCACGAGCTCTTCCACGCGCTGGTCGTGGCCGCTGCGACGACGCACTTCGCCGCCCTCAGCGGATGGGTGCTGCTGCGCGCCTCCATGACCGGCTGAACCTGGTTGACGGTTCTGCACGGCGCGGGCGACGCGCGAGCCACAGCGCTTGAACCCCTTGCCCGTGAGCCGGGGCTAGCCTCAGCCCGCGTCCGGCGGATCGCCGTCGGTGGCGATGCCCGGCATGGCCTCCTCGCCCGGCTCCGGCTGGGAGTCGGGGGCCGGGGTCCCGAGCGGCGAGAGCTCCGGCTCGGCCTCGTCGGGTAGGCCGGTAGGGGCCTCTTCGGGCTTCGGATCGTCGGGCATGGAACCTTCCTACCCGGATACCGACCCAGACTAGACTCGCGCCGTGCTGTCGCCCCGCCCGGTCTCGTTCCTCTCCGATTACGGCCTCGACGACGACTTCGTGGGCGTCTGCCACGGGGTGATCGCCGGGATCTCCCCCGAGTCGCGGGTCATCGACGTCACGCACGGGATCCCGCGCCACGACGTGCGCACGGGAGCGCTGCTGCTCCGTCGCGCCCTTCCCTACCTCCCGGCCGGGGTGCATCTGGCGGTGATCGATCCGAACGTCGGGACCGAGCGACGCGCCGTGGCCGTGCGCACGGCCGAGGAGGACCGGCTGCTCGTGGGCCCCGACAACGGGCTGCTCTCCCTGGCCGCCCAGCGGTTCGGGGGCATCGTGGAGGCGGTCGACGTGAGCCGCTCCATCCACCGCCTGGAACCGGTGTCGGCCACCTTCCACGGCCGCGACCTCTTCGCTCCGGTCGCTGCGGCGCTCGCTGCCGGAGCCCCACTGGAGGAGGCCGGTGACCCGATCGACGCGGACGAGATCCAGCCGTTGCACATGCCCTTGGCCGAGGTCGACGAGAGCGGCCTGACCGTGCACGCGATCGCCTTCGATCGCTTCGGGAACGTCACGCTGGACGTTGAGCACGAGGAGCTCACCTTCGCCGGGCTGCGGCTCGGCCACGCGGTCGGTGTGAACGCCCGGCGCGCCGTCTACGCGGTCACGTTCGCCGATGTGCCCGAGGGCGATCTGCTGCTCTACCAGGACGCGTACCGGACCCTCTCGCTCGCGGTCAACCGCGGGTCGGCGCAGGAGCTCCTCGGCCTCTCGCTCGACGACGCGGTCCGCATCAACCCGTGAGCCTGGGGACGCCGCACCTGCACCTGCGGCAGACGAGCTCCACGAACGAGCGGGCCCGGAAGCTCGCCCTGGCCGGCGCCCCGCACGGCACGCTCGTCACCGC
>JACDAP010000564.1 GCA_013695395.1 Solirubrobacterales bacterium | reverse complement strand
TCCAGCGCCCACGCGGAGAAGCCGACGAGGTCGGTGAACAGGAGCGTCACCTCCACGTCGCCACGCCCGCGCCCGGTGGACTCCGAGAGCGCCTGCCAGGACTGCAGGGCGCCGAGCCCGATCTCGCGCAGCAGGCTCGGCCGCTCGGCGTTCAACTCGTGCATCTGGCGGCCGACGAGGCTCGAGGGTGCCTTGTCCGCGGTCGAGAGCGGGTCGCCGAAGCGGTCGTCGCCGGGCAGGTGACGGCGCAGCCGCTCGGCCAGCGAGAGCAGCGCCGGCTGTCCGTCGACGCGGGCCAGCGCGGCCCGGAGCCGGGCGGCCCGGCCGGTCTCGTCCTCGCTGGGGGGCTCGAGCTCCTCGCTCATCGCGGCCGGACCTCCGCCCGCGCCCGGTCGAGAATGCGCTCGAAGCCGCAGGAGCTCACGCGGACTCCGTCACGGCCGCGCCGTCGAGCTCGGCCGGGCTCGTCAGGCCACAGAGGGCGAGGGTCAGATCGAGCTCGGCGAGCAGGTTCTTGAGCACGTGGGTGACGCCCGCCTCACCGGCCACGGCGAGCCCCCACAGGTAGGGACGGCCGATCCCGACCGCGTCGGCGCCGAGGGCGAGCGCCTTGGCCACGTCCGCGCCGGTGCGCACCCCTGAGTCGAGCACGAGCGCGAGGTCGTCGCCGACCGCCTCGACGATGGGGCCGAGCGCGTCGAGCGCGGCGATCGCCCCGTCCACCTGGCGCCCGCCGTGGTTGGAGACGACGAGGCCGTCGACGCCATGCTCACGGGCCAGGCGGGCGTCATCGGGGTGGAGCACGCCCTTCAGAAGGATGGGCAGGTCGGTGGTCTCGCGGAGGAACGCGAGGTCCTCCCAGGTGACCGTGGGGTTGGAGAAGACGCCGACGAACTGGCCGACGGCGCCCTGCGGATCCTCCTCCGGCGGGTCGGCGAGGGTGGAGCGGAAGACGGGGTCGCTCAGGTAGTTGGCGATGCCGATCGACTTCAGGAACGGGAGGTAGGCGCCCTGGAGGTCCCGCGGGCGCCAGGCCAGCAGCCACGTGTCGAGGGTGACCACGAGCGCCGTGTAGCCGGCCGCCTCGGCACGGTGGACGAACGAGGCGGCGAGCTCGCGGCCGCGGGGCCAGTAGAGCTGGAACCAGCGGGGTCCGCCGGCCTCGGCGATCTCCTCCAGGGTGAACGAGGAGGCGGTGCTGGCGATCATCGTGGTGCCCTGGGCGGCGGCGGCGCGGGCGACGGCGAGCTCCCCGTCGGGGTGGACGATCGACTGGACGCCGACGGGCGCGAGGACGATCGGCGCGTTCAGCTCCTGCCCGAGCACGGTGGTGACGGTGGTGCGCTCGGAGACGTCGCGGAGCATCCGCGGAAGCAGGCGCCGGCGGCGGAACGCCTCGAGGTTCTCTCGCATCGTGTCCTCGGCGCCCGCCCCGCCGAAGACGTACCCGTGCGCTCCGGCGTCGAGCTTCTCGGCGGCCGCCGCCTCGAGGGCGTCCCAGGCGATCGGGAGCTTGGGCAGCTCGTCCGCGAGCCCCTTGAGGTAGATCTCGTACTGGTAGTTGCCGAAGGGGGCGGAGTCAGCCATGCGCGAAGCCTACGTCTGAGCCGGGCTGGAGTTGACGGAGACCGGGACGGTTTGGTGGGTTCCTCCCGTCAAGGGAGGGCTGCGCCACGCCGCGCCAGCCACGGCGAGCGTCGAGCTGCGCGGCACGCGGACCGTGTGCGTGGCCGCGCCCGCCGCGGCACCAACACGATCAAGGTCAAGGTCCCCGCGAGGAGAGGCCGCCACACGACCGCCCCGAACCAATGAGAAAGGGCGAGTTCGCGCTCGCCGACGGCATCTGGCACCTAGAGGAGGGTGTCGCGTTCGGGGCCGCGCGGCGCCCGTCGTAGCCGACGACCTCGACTGATTCGATCACCACTTCGGATCGTAGCCGCTCTCGAGCGTCTTGCCCGGGCGGCGCCACTCGGGCTCGTTCTCGAACTTCTTCTCGAGGTTGAGCCGTCGGAAGTAGCGGAAGACGGGCCCGTAGGTGAAGCGCTGGACGTTCGCCGCGGCCGATCCCCAGGGGTCGGGATCGTGGAACGGCGTGTAGTGGTCGGGGAAGCCCGGCATCGTGCAGCCGATGCAGATGCCGCCGACGTTCGGGCACCCGCCGACCCCGCCCATCCAGCCCCGCACGGGCACGTTGCACTTCACGACGGGACCCTTGCAGCCGAGCTTCACGAGGCAACGCACGTCGTCGCCGTGGGTGGTGGCGAACTTGCCCTGCTCGGTGAAGCCGGCGCGGTTGCAGCCCTCGCGGGCCGTGCGGCCGAACATCTCCACCGGGCGCAGTTGCGGGTCGAGTTCGGGGGCGGGCCCCCGGCCCGCGACGTGCCAGATGAGCTGGAGCAGGATCTGCGTGATGTTGTCCGGCTGGGACGGACATCCCGGCAGGCAGACGATGGGCAGTCCGCCGCGCGTACGCCAGCCCCACCCGAGGTAGTCAGGGAGGCCCATCGCGCCGGTCGGGTTGTTCCGCATCGCGGGGATCCCGCCGTAGGTCGCGCACGTGCCGACGGCGAGGACGGCGGCAGCCTTCGGGGCCAGCCGGTCGACCCACTCGTTGACGGTGATCGGCTGCCCGTCGAACTCGTTGACGCCGAAGCCGCTCCAGTAGCCCTCGCCGCTGAGCTCCTCGTTGCCGATCGCTCCTTCCACGACGAGGACGTACGGGGCGCCGGCGCCCTCGGCCGCCCGGTGGAACGGCGCCATGAAGTCGTCACCGTTCGCGAACGCGAGCATGTGATTGTGGAGCTCGACGCGCGGGAGTCCGGGGATCCCGCCGCACACGATGTCCTCGATGCTCGGATTCGTCGCGCCCGTCATCGCCACGGACTCACCGTCGCACCCCAGTCCGCCCGTGAGCCACAGGATCTGGATGGTGTCGATCGTGTCGGTCATGGTCCCACGACGCTGCGGGCGCCGGAACGAGGGGTGGAGGCGATGGGCTCGGGACGCCCGATGTAGAACCCCTGGGCGTGGCCGACGCCGTAGTCGGTGACCATGTCGAGCGTCTCCTGGTCCCCGACGAACTCGGCCGTCGTCCGCAGTCCGAGGTCGCGCGCGATCCTCGCGAGGTTGCGGACGATCACCTGATCGGTGCGGCTGCGCGGGAGGTCGCGGATGTACTCGCCGTCGATCTTCAGCCAGTCGAGCGGCAGGTGCTTGAGGTGGGAAAGGGAGGCGAAGCCGGCACCGAAGTCGTCGAGAGCGAACGTGCAGCCGAGGGCGCGGAGGCCGTGGGCGAAGGCCGCCGCGGCCTCCATGTTCGCGATCGCGGCCGACTCGGTGATCTCGAACACGAGGAGGCGCGCGTCGATCCCCGACGCCTCGACGCGGCGGGCGATGACCTGCGGCAGCTCGGGTTGGGCGAGCGAGCGCGCGGAGAGGTTGACCGCGTACCCGACGGGACCCCGCGGACCCGGGTGGGCCTGGGCGTCGGCGATCAGTTCGAGGGCGCAGTCGATCATGTAGCGGTCGAGTTGGACGATCATGCCGGTGCGCTCGGCGGTCGGCAGGAAGTTGCCCGGAGCGATCGGCTGACCCGCCTCGTTGAGGATGCGGACGAGCAGCTCGTACTGCGTGACGTGGCCAAGCGCGGTGTCGTGGATCGGCTGGCGGTAGGCGACGAGCCCGTCGGCGTCGAGAACCTCCCGCAGACGCTGGGTCCACGAGGCGCGCACCTGGCGCTTGGCCACCTCGCCGGTGCCCGGCCGGTGCACCACGACGCGGTCGCGGCCCTGCTCCTTGGCCGCGTAGAGCGAGACGTCGGCGGCGATCATCACGTCCTCGGCGAGCGCTCCCTGTCCGAAACCGGCCAGCCCGGCGCTGCAGCTCACGTTCACGCGCGTGCTGTCAACGACCAGCACTCCGGCGCGGATCGTCCGCAGCACCTCGCGGGTCAGCGCCGCCGCCGGCTCGGCCCCGGTGTGGGGGAGGAGCACCGCGAACTCGTCGCCGCCGAGACGCGCGACGATGTCGGTCGACCGCATGCGCGTCTGCAGGATCCTGGCGATCCGCTTGAGGATGTCGTCGCCGACGCTGTGTCCCTGGGCGTCGTTGACGTCCTTGAGGCTGTCGATGTCGAGCAGGAGCAGCGTCCCCTCGGCGCCGTAGCGGGCGGCGAGGGCGATCTCGCGCGCGAAGTGCTCCTCGAAGCAGCGGCGGTTGAGGAGCCCGGTGAGCGTGTCGTGCTCGGCGAGGTGGCGCAGATGCGCCTCGGCCTCCTTGCGCTCCGTGACGTCGCGGATGGCGCTCATGACGAGCGTCCCCTGGTCGGTCTCCAGCGGGCTCAGGCTGATCTCGACGGGGAACTCCGTGCCGTCGCGGCGCCGGCCGCGCAGCTCGTGGTCGTGCCCCATCGCCCGGGCCGAGGCGTTCTTCATGAAGCCCTTCTGATGCTGACGGTGCTGCGCCCGCGCCCGGTCGGGGATGAGCTCGCCGACGCTCTGGCCCATGAGCTCCTCGCGCGGGTATCCGAACAGCTTCTCGGCCTGGGCATTGACGAGGGCGATGTGCCCGTGCGCATCGACGATGACCATGGCGTCCGGCGCGCTCTCGAGGAGCGCGCTGAACTTGCGCTCGGATCCGGACAGCAGCCGGTCCCGCCGCATGACGCGAGCCGCCACCCGGTAGTAGCGGTTGGTCACCGTGTAGACGATCCAGCGCAGGATCTCGCCGAGAGTCACCATCCCGGCGCAACGTTTGCAGCTTCATGGCGCGCGCGCACTCGTCCATTCGTCGGCTGACCGAGCTCCGGCTGGGCAGCTCCGTACGGACGTCACCCGAGACCTCGACGACCGCGATGCGCGTGTCCTACCCGTAGAAGAAGGTCGTCGCGGGCGGCGTGTTCCCCAAGCCACCCAATCGGTGGTTCAGGGAACACGCCGACGCGGAAGGGGACGGCCACCAGCTTCGAACCGGGTGAGCGTCGAGCGTCCGGCGCCATGCTCCGGGTCCATCCCGAGGTCGCCGACGCGCTGCGTGCCGGTGGACCCGTCGTCGCGCTCGAGTCTACGATTATTACGCGCCGATCCGTGCGTCCTTGGCGAGGTCCCCGACGTCGGCCGTAGCCTCCGGTTCGGCGACCGGGACGCTCAGGTGCCGTGCGCGCTCGTAACCCTCCAGGCGCCAGTCGACCTTCGTGTCGATCGGGCCGTTCGGCAGCCACGGCTGCTCCTTCACGCAGTCGGCGACCGACAGGCTGCCCCGCTCGACGATGCCGACCGCCGCGTCCATGACCCAGTAGTCCTGGCGGCCGCGTTTGGGACCCCACGGCTCCGACTCGATCCACACGACCATGAACTCGCCGGGCGCGTACTCGACCTCGCTCTGGATCGCCCTGATCAGCGTCTCGTCGTGGTGGTGGCCGTCACCGAAGTTGAAGCCGGTCAGCGCGTTGCAGCTGAACTCCGCCTCCCGCAACGTGTACGTGTCGATGTCGGAGCCGATCGTCTTCATCATCAGCGAGTTCAGCCCGCGGCCCTGGCTGTGGAGCGAGCGCCAGCCGAGCAGCTGATGCATCACGACCTCGGCCTCCTTCTCGCCGTAGATGTCCGTGAGCTGCTGCTTCTGCATGAGCGCCGGCTTCTTGATGCGCTCGTTGAGCTTCGCCTCGCCGCCCGGAGCGAACGCCCACATCGCGGTCGCCCAGTTGCCTGAGTACTGCCGCATGGAGGGCAGGAAGGAGACGAGATCCGGCCGCAGGTTCCCGAGGACCGGGAAGGCGAACAGCGCGATCACGACCGGGATCAGCAGCGCGGCGTCCATCGCCGCCAGGTCGTAGCCCTCGTAGGCCGGGAAGGCCAGGAAGAGGAAGGCGGCGACGTAGGCGTAGAGCACGTTCCACTCGAGCGGGACGGCCAGCGGGAACGTCGAGATGATGAACACGTGGAAGCCGATCATCGCCACGACGGCGATGGCCGTGAGCGTGCTGTTCTGCGAGAAGAGGAGCAGCAGCGGGGCGCCGAACTCCACGATCGTGCCTGCCCCGTGGGCGAGACGCGTCGCGTTGACCGATGGCCGCATGTCCTCGGGGAACGAGCGGTAGTAGGAGCGCTTGACCGCCTTGGAGCTGTTCCAGGGGGTGTTCGAGACCATCGGCGGGATGACGTTCGCGAAGTGCCGGCCGACCTTCGAGAAGGCGGCGCAGCACCAGATGATCACGATCGCGACCTTCGCCGCGACGATCATGTCGACGAACGGGAAGAAGCAGAAGAAGATCAGCACGGGGACGTACTGCTCGCTGCGCGCCTGCAGGAAGGCGATCTTGTCGCGCAGCCCGAGCAGGCCCAGCAGAACGAGGCCCGGGATCAGTGCGCCGGTGGCGACGAGCCCCTCGTTGCCGGGGACCAGCGCGTCGAGGTCGCTATCGCTCTGGCCGGGGAGGGCGATCGTGATCGCCAGGCAGGCGATGAAGCCGAGGAAGAGGCCGACGTCGACCGGGGTGCGGAGGTGGCCGGCCGTCCCGGGCACCTTGTCCGACCACGGTGGGTTGCGAAGCGTGCCGACGCGCGCGTAGTAGAGGACGCCACCGGTCATCGGCTTGAAGTGGCCGGCGAGCGGACCCCAGGATCCGGCGATCCCGAGCGCCTCGAGCATCATCGTCCAGACGACGACCTTCTGGTAGAAGATCGGCTGGTCCCACCACTCCCTCGGGCTGAACGGATCGAGGTTCGAGGTCAGCGTCGCGACGAGGATGCCGCCGCCCATGTAAAGGACGAGGAGCTTGACGATGTAGATGATCGCGGTGATCTTCGGTGCGCCGAAGCCGAACTCGGCCCAGTGCCGCGAGAGCACCTTGATCCGCTCCTGGTAGGGCATCGCCTCGAACTTCGTTGGATCGACCGGGGGGAATTCCCCCTCCGTGAGTCCCATCTGTCTCCTCCTCGGTGGTGTCTAGGCCGACCGTATGGACAGCGCGCCCTCAGGGGGTATGGGGACAACCGCCGAACTTCTCGCTGCGGTTGTGGGGGTCTGACAACGCTGGTGGGCCGGCTCCCGGCTAGCAGC
>JACDAP010000551.1 GCA_013695395.1 Solirubrobacterales bacterium | reverse complement strand
CGCGAATGGACGATCCTCGGCGCCTCGCGCGGGGAGAGCGGGATCCTTGGTGAGGGGATCCGCCAGGCGCTCTTGCGCGACAACACCTACCGCCCGGCGCTCGTCCGCGCCGGCGAGCTCGTCGCATGAGGCGGCGCGTCCCGGGAAGGAGACGCTGATGGAGATCCTGCGCCATTCCGACGCCGAGGGGGCTGCGCGCCGAGCTGCCGCCCTGATGGCCGACCCGGAGATCGTGCATCTCGCGCTGGCGGGCGGCTCGACCCCGAAAACCTCGTACGAGCTACTCGGCGGGCTGCGCTCCGACTGGAGCCCCGTCCACCTCTGGTACGGGGACGAGCGCTGCGTGCCGCCCGAGGACGAGGACTCCAACCACCGCATGGCCTCCCGTGCGCTCGAGGCGCCCGACGCGACCTGGCACCGCATGCGCGGAGAGCTCGGGCCGGAGGCGGCAGCCGCCGCGTACGCCGAGGAGCTCGCCGGCGTCACGCTCGATCTCACGCTGCTCGGCATGGGCGAGGACGGCCACACCGCTTCGCTCTTCCCCGGGAACGCGGCGCTCGACGTGGACGGGATCGCGGTCGGCGTCTTCGGCTCTCCCAAGCCGCCGCCGGAGCGGGTCTCGTTGACGCTCGACTTCCTGAATGCGTCCCGGCGGATCGTGCTGCTGGTCGCGGGGGAGGGAAAGGCAGAGGCGCTCGCCAGGGTGCTTGAGGGCCCCGACCCCGACGTTCCCTCCTCGCTGCTCGACCGTTCCCGGCTGACCATCGTCGCCGACGCAGCCGCGCTCGGGGAGGCCGGGGGCGAGGCGTGACGCGTCCGACCCGCACCACCCCCACCCGGGCCGAGGTCACCTGATGGAGCTGTGGCTGGTCCGCCACGCGCAGACCGAGTGGTCGCGCGACCACCGGCACACGGGCCACACGGACATCCCGCTCACGGAGGAGGGGCGGGGGCATGCCCGGACGCTTGCGCCGGTCCTGGCCGAGCACGCCTTCACGCTCGCGCTCTGCTCGCCGCTCGTGCGGGCACGGGAGACCGCCGAGCTCGCCGGCTTCGGCGACCGGGTCGCCTTCCGCGACGGGCTGATGGAGTACGACTACGGCGCCTACGAGGGGATCTCCACCGAGGAGATCCGCAAGGAGCGCCCCGGGTGGTACCTGTGGGACGACGCGGTGCCGGACGGGGAGACGCCCGACGAGGTCGGCGCCCGGGTCGACGCGGTGATCACCGAGGTCCGGGAGGCCGGCGGCGACGTGGTCTGCTTCGCCCACGGCCACGTCCTGCGGGTCCTCACCGCCCGCTGGCTCGGCCAGCCCGCCGCCTTCGCCGGCCGCCTCGCCCTCTCGACGGGCGCGATCTGCGTGCTTGGCTACGAGCGCGAGGTGCCCGTGATGTGGCGCTGGAACGACGTGCGCGCCTGAGGCGCGTCGCGTCACCGACCCCGCCGCCACCGCAGTGCCCCGCGTAGGTTCTGCGCCACCTCGACACAGTTCCGTGACACATCGGTCTTGTTCGGTCGCGGAGCACCGCACGACGCTTCACGGATGTCGAACCGCCGCGCCGACAAGGCGAACCCGGGTGCGAGCACCCCACATCCGCCTTCTCGAGATCTGCGTCCGCACGCGGCGCACTCCGAGCAGGAGAATGCGGGCTCCAGGGCCCCGGCTCTGCCTTCTCGCTCCATCCCGGCTGGGGCGGCAAGCACCCGCTTGGGTGCCGGGGCGGGGCGCCCCGGCGCAGCGACGGGATCCACCTCGGACGCGGAGCAGCACCCGGAGCGCCACGGGCCCTGGCACGAGGTCGCCCGGTTGGCGACACGCCAGTGCGGGTGGATCCACCGCAGCCAGCTCCGTGCCGCAGGTATCGACCGGGACGGCGTGCGGCGCGCGGTCCGTAGCGGTCGGCTCTTTCCCCGGCGAGGCGAGCTCTTCCTCGTCGGGCACGAACGGCTCGCGCCGGGGTCGGAGGAGGCCGCCGCCCTGCTCGTCGCGGGGCCCGGCGCCGTGCTCTCCCACCGCTCCGCCGCCGCGGTGTGGGGCCTGCTCACCTGGACCGGACGCGTCGAGGTCACCGCCGCGCGCCACCGGCGGTCGCGGCGCAGAGTGGCGATCCACCAGGGCCGGCTCGACCCTCGCCGGGACGTCACGCACCGGCGCGGCCTGCCGGTGACGTCGTTGCTGCGGACGATCGTCGACTGCGCGAGCGTGATGGACGAACCGACGCTCGCGCTCCTGATCAACGAGGCGGCGATCAAGGGCTGGCTCCACGCGCAGAACGTGGCGCGGTTGCTCGTCCAGGTCCGCGGCCGCCGTGGTGCCCGGATGCTGCGTCGGGTCCTCGACGCCCGTGACCGGTCGAAGGGCTGGACCCGGAGCACCCTCGAGCAGGCGTTCGCGGCGCTGGTCCTGGAAGCGCGCATCCCGGCGTATGAGCGCGGCGAGCTCGTCGACATCGGCGACGGCGACCTGCGCGAGTGCGACGCCTTGTGGCGGGAGCGGCGCGTCATGGTCGAGCTCGACTTCCTCCCCATTCACGAGACCGGCTACGTGCCCTACCGGGATCGCCGCCGCGACAGGCGGCTCGCGGCGGCCGGCTGGACGATCATCCGCCTCACCGGGGACGACCTCCGCCATCACCGCGACGAGGTCATCGCCGACCTCCGCCGCGCTCTCGGCATCTCCACCGTGTAGCGCTGCCCGGGGACCGGCGACCTCAAGCCCTTGCGAGAAGGCAGACCCGGGCTCCATGCCCCCACATCCGCCTTTTCGAGGTCGAAGCCCGGGAGCGCCGTGGCGGGTACCGGGCTGCAGCCGTCGTGCCTCGGCGCCGGTCGTGCGAGCATCCCCCGGACGCCATGAGTACGCCACACGAGACCGACGAGACGGCCCCCACGCACGGACCGGCCCCCGCAGGCGCCGACCATCCACCCCGCCGCGGGGCGATGGACCCGTACATGGACGAGCGCTTCACGGCCAATCCGACGCCGTTCGTCGAGCGCCTGCCGGAGACGAGCGCGTTCCCGCCGATCGCCGACTACGCGTTCCTCTCCGACTGCCACACCGGCGCCCTCGTCGCGCCCGACGGCACCGTCGAATGGCTTTGTCCACCGCGCTTCGACTCCCCGAGCGTCTTCGCCGCGATCCTCGACCGCTCCGCCGGCGGCTTCCGCCTCGGCCCGTCCAGCATGGGCGTCCCGGCCGGGCGCCGCTACGAGCCGGGCACGAACATCCTCGAGACCACCTGGATGACCCCGACGGGATGGCTCGTCGTCCGCGACGCGCTGATCATCGGCCGCTGGCGCGAGCGCACCGCCGGGGCCGCCACCGCGCACACCCGGCCGCCGACCGACTACGAGAGCCACCACTGCCTCGTGCGGACGATCAGCTGCATCCACGGTCAGGCCCAGATCGAGCTGCTCTGCGAGCCGATGTTCGACTACGGGCAGTACCCGGCGCAGTGGTCGAGGGTGGAGGGTGACGGGATGGCCGTCGACGCGCACGATGAGGCCGGAGAGTCCCGCGTCCGACTGATCAGCGACCTGCGCCTGGGGATCGAGGGCTCGGTCGCCCGCGCCCGCCACCGCCTGGAGACCGGGGAGACCCGCTACTGCGCGCTCTCCTGGAGCCGCCTGCTCGACGGCCCGCGCTCCGCCCAGGAGGCCGAGGAGTCGATGCAGACCACGTCGGAGTACTGGCGCGGCTGGCTGGCCGACGGCAAGTTCCCCGACCACCGCTGGCGCGGCCACCTCCAGCGCTCCGCTCTCGTTCTCAAGGGCCTCACCTACGCACCGACCGGCGCCATGGTCGCCGCACCCACCACCTCCCTGCCGGAGACTCCCGGCGGGGAGCGCAACTGGGACTACCGCTACACCTGGATGCGCGACGCGACCTTCACGCTCTCCGCCCTGAACGCACTCGGCCTCGAGTGGGAGGCCGACGACTTCATCCAGTTCGTCGCCGACGCCGACCGCAACGAGGACGGCTCGCTGCAGATCATGTACGGGATCGGCGGGGAGCGGAACCTCGAGGAGCGCGTCCTCGAGCACCTCACCGGCTACGAGGGCGCCTACCCGGTCCGCGTCGGCAACGGCGCCCACGGTCAGCGCCAGAACGACGTCTACGGCGCGGTGCTCGACTCGCTCTACCTGCACACCAAGGAGTACGGGCACAACTCGCAGCGGCTGTGGCCGGTGATCGAGGACCAGGTCAACCGCGCGATCGCCACCTGGAAGCTCCCCGACCAGGGGATCTGGGAGGCACGCGGCGAGGCCAAGCACTACACGAGCTCGAAGCTCATGTGCTGGGTCGCGCTGGACCGGGGCGCGCGCCTGGCCGCCCGACGCGGACGCGAGGGCCTGGCCGACGAGTGGCGCGCGATCGCCAACGAGATCCACGCGGAGATCTGCGAGAAGGGCGTCGACGAGCGCGGCGTCTTCACCCAGCACTACGACACCGACGCCCTGGACGCCTCGAACCTCCTGGTCCCGCTCGTGCGGTTCCTCCCCCACGACGACCCGCGGGTCGTCAACACGGTGCTGGCGATCGCTGACGAACTGACCGAGAACGGCCTCGTGCTGCGCTACCGGACCGAGGAGACCGACGACGGCCTCTCCGGCGAGGAGGGCACGTTCCTGATCTGCTCGTTCTGGCTCGTCAACGCCCTGCTCGAGATCGGGGAGCGCAAGCGCGGCCGCCAGCTCTGCGAGCGGCTGCTCTCCCTCGCGAGCCCGCTCGACCTGTACGCCGAGGAGCTCGAGGCCGCCACCGGGCGCCACCTCGGCAACTTCCCACAGGCCTTCACCCACCTCGCGCTCATCAACGCGGTGATGCACGTCATCCGCGACGAGGAGCAGGCGCCGATGGCCTGACCGGCTTTGTCCGCACGTTCCGAAGGAGTCAGGAACCAACCGTTCGTCCGGAGCTCGGTTTCCGACCTGCGCCGGGCGTACTATCGCCGGGATGGCAGTGGACCTCGTAGCCGAAGGAGCCGGCGAAGGACCCAGCGCCGAGCGACGGGCGCTCGCGGACCCCGCCCCGGCGTGCCGCTGGGCCTTCGAGGAGGAGTTCGACGCGGTGCGCGTCGAACTGTGGGGATCGGTCGGGCCGCGCGAGACCGCGGCTCTCGACGAGCGGCTGCTCCGACTGCGGGAGCGGACCGCCCCGCTCGTCATCGACCTGACCGGCGTCTCCGACCTGCACGAGGAGACCGTGACCTGGCTCGGCCTGCGCCACGCCGCGTTCGGTCGCGAGCGTCCCATGCTCGTCTGCGTGGTCGCCGACGGCAGCGTGCACCTGCGCCTCACCCGGGCGGACGCGCCGCAGCTTCGCCTCACCCTGAAGTAGGGCTGCTCCAGGTCCCGGAGCGTCGCCCGCCCGCGACGGCTGGACGTCGTCAACCAGACCCGCATGTGGCTCGCCGGCTCGCCGCCGCGCTCGAGCCGGTGGCCCTCGACCCCTGGCCGTGGCTCGCCGCGCCGCACGACGGGCCGATGGGCTCCTTCAGCGCCTGGCGCAAGCGGCTCCCGCGCCCGGCTCCGCACTGACGCGCATTACGGGACGCTGACCGTTGCGCCGGATTGGCGCATCAACCGCCGGGGGATGGGGATACTGGAGTCCGTGGCCGCTCAGGGCTCCCCTTCCACCCTGCGGCCCGAGGCCGAGGACCTCGCCGCCGTCCGCGCGGCGACCCTCGCGCTCGTCGGGCATCTCGAGCGCTCCGATCTCGAGCGCGTGCTCGACCCCCTCATGTCCCCCCTGGTCTGGGATCTCGCGCACATCGCCGCGTACGAGGACCTGTGGATCGCCCACCGGGTCGGCGGGTTGGAGCTGCTCCACCCGGAGCTCGCCGCGATGTACGACGCCTTCGAGACCCCGCGCGAGGTCCGCGGCGAGATCCCGCTGCTTGATCTCGATGGTGCGCACGAGTACCTCGCCGACGTCCGCGAGCGCTCGAACGCCGTCCTGGACGGTGCCCTCTCCGACCGTGACCTCGACCTCGACCTCGTCGAACTGGTGCTGCGCCATGAGCTGCAGCACACCGAGACGATGCGCCAAGCGATGAGCCTCGGCGGGTTGCTCCCCGAGAGCGATCCGCCCTCGCGCCGGCTCTCGACCACGGAGCGGTGGCTCTCGTTCCCCGCCGGTGCGACCACCATCGGCGCCGGCCCGGACGGGTTCGCCTACGACAACGAACGCCCCCGCCACGACCGCACGCTCGACGCCTTCCAGATCGCCCGTCGCCCGGTCACCAACGCGACCTGGCTGCGCTTCGCCGAGGGCGGCGGCTACGTGCGCCGCGAATGGTGGAGCGACGAGGGCTGGGCCTGGAAGGAGGAGTACGACATCGGGCGCGACCCGCGGGTGGCCGCCGCGCCCGCAGAGGCGCCGGTGTGCCACGTCTCCTGGTTCGAGGCCGACGCCTTCGCACGCTCGTGCGGGGCCCGGCTGCCCACCGAGTTCGAGTGGGAGAGGGCGTCGACCTCGGGCCAGCTGGACGGCACCGGCCACGTGTGGGAGTGGACCTCGTCCCCCTTCGCCGCCTACCCCGGCTTCACCGCCTACCCGTACCCCGAGTACTCCGAGGTCTTCTTCGGCCCGGACTACCGTGTCCTGCGCGGCGGCTGCTGGGCGACGCATTCCCGGGTCGCCTCCCCGACCTTCCGCAACTGGGACCTCCCGCAACGCCGACAGATCTTCTCCGGCTTGCGCCTCGCCCGCTCATCCCCCGAGGAGACCTGATGGAACCCGCCGGAACGCTGTCCCGTGTCTTCGTGCACAACTACCTCGAGGAGGCCGCCGACTCGAGCCTGGCCGACGACGTGCTCGACGGGCTCACCCGCCCGTTCAAGGAGCTCCCGCCCAAGCACTTCTACGACGAGGTCGGCGCCGACCTCTTCGACCAGGTCTGCGACGAGCCCGAGTACTACCCGACCCGCACCGAGCGGGCGATCCTGCAGGAGCGCGCCGCGGAGATCGTGGAGCTGACCGGAGCAGCGGAGCTCGTCGAGCTCGGCTCGGGCACCGCCGCCAAGACGCGGATCCTGCTGCAGGCCATGGCCGACGCCGGGACCCTCCAGCGCTACGTCCCCTTCGACGTGACCGAGGGCATGGTCCGCGACGTCGCCGCCGAGCTCACCCAGGAGCACCCCGAACTCACCGTCCACGGCATCGTCGGGGACTTCGAGCGCCATCTCGAGCACATCCCAGCGCCCGACGGACCGCGGATCGTCGCGTTCCTCGGCGGGACGCTCGGCAACTTCATCCCGGGCTCGCGCCGCCGCTTCCTGCGCCAGCTGGCCGACGTGCTGCGCCCGCAGGACTACCTGCTGCTCGGCACCGACCTCGTGAAGGACCCGGCGATCATCGAAGCCGCCTACAACGACGCGGCCGGGATCAGCGCGGCCTTCAATCGCAACGTCCTGCACGTGATCAACCGGGAGCTCGACGCCGACTTCGAGCCCGATGCGTTCGAGCACTTCGCGTTCTTCGATCGTGAGCGCGAGTGGATCGAGATGCGCCTGCGCGCGAGCCGGAAGATGACCGTCAACGTCCGCGCGCTCAACCTCGTCATCGACTTCGCGCCGCGCGAGGAGATGCGCACCGAGATCTCGACGAAGTTCACGCCCGAGCGACTGGCGGAGGATCTCGAGGCCTCGGGGCTCGAGCTCGCCGAGCTCCTCACCGACGCCGAGAAGATGTTCTCGCTGACGCTGGCGCGGCCGGCGCCGGGCTGAGGGACGTCCCGCCGGCAGCGCCCGACCCCGACCGCTGCCCTGGTGGATCTGAGAACACGGCGCGCGAGCAGCGCGGAGCGGTACTCAACCCAGACCGGGCGCGAGAGCCCGGACCGCGTCGGCGGCCGAGAGGATGTCGTGCATGCGGCTGACGCCGCGCCCGGCGTACAGCGGGGTGACCGCGACTGTGCGATCGGGCATCCCGACGAGCGCGGGACCGGCGGTGAGCAGTGGGACGCGGAGCGTCTGCGCGAGTGGGTAGGTCTCCATCAGTTGAAGCGGGAGGAGGCCACCGACCCACCCGCTTCGCGCGTTGATCGCCCTCATGAGCTGCGGCCCTTCGCCCCAGCGACGGACGGCCGCGTTCACGAGGACGCGGTGACGCATGGGCCATCCGAAACCGAACAGCTGCGTTTCGACCGTCTCGGTGCCGGTGACGAGTGCCTGCTTGTAGGCAGGGTGTGCGCCGCATTCCTCGGTCAGAACGAATCGGCTGCCGGCGACGACTGCCTCGGCACCGATCTCCAGGAGCTTTCGCACGTCGTCGGCGTGTGCGACCCCGCCCGCCGCCCAGGTCGGTACGGCCCCTACCGCCTCCAACACCAGCTCGAGCGCTCTGGCTGTCGGGTGGACTGCCACCGTGTGGCCACCGGCCTCGGTTCCTTGGACCACCAGACCGGAGACCCCATCGTCGAGCGCCTGCCGGGCCTCGGGAACGGTGCCGACGGTGTGCAGGACTTCGATGCCGGCTGCGCGGAGCCGCTTGACGACCTTCGGGGCTCGCCCCCCGTGCAGGACGACGACATCTGCACGGGCTTCGATGCAGGCCCGGACGTGCGCTGACCGTGTGAACGGCAGAAGGAGATTTGCGGCAACCGGGCGAGCATCACCAGCCTGCCGCTGCGCCTCGCGTAAGGCGGAGGCGAACGCTGTCGGCGGCAGGATCCCGACGGTCCCGAGG
>JACDAP010000546.1 GCA_013695395.1 Solirubrobacterales bacterium | reverse complement strand
GTGCTGCTGTGAGAGCCGAAACGGAAGCGGGGGGCGCGGAGGGGGCCGACGACCAAGTCGATCTCGTCGTACTCGGCGCCGGTCCCGGCGGGTACGCAGCGGCCTTTCGCGCCGCTGATCTCGGCCTCGACGTCGTCCTCGTCGAGCGTCACGCGCGCCTCGGCGGCGTCTGCCTCAACGTGGGCTGCATCCCATCCAAGGCGCTGCTCCACGTCGCGAAGGTCATCACCGACGCCGAGGAGTCCGCCGCTGCCGGCGTTGGCTTCGGCACGCCGGAGATCGACCTCGACGGCGTCCGCGCCTTCAAGGACGGCGCGGTCGAGAAGCTCACCGGCGGCCTGGTCGGTCTCGCGAAGGGCCGCAAGGTCAAGGTCGTGCAGGGCGAGGCGCGGTTCACCGGTGCCCACACGCTCGAGGTGGGCGGCGAGGAGCTCTCCTTCAAGCACTGCATCGTCGCCGCCGGCTCCGAGCCGATCCGCCTGGCGGACCAGCCCGACGACCCGCGCATCATGGACTCCACCGGCGCGCTCGAGCTCACCGACGTCCCCGAGCGGCTGCTCGTCGTGGGCGGCGGCATCATCGGCCTCGAGATGGCCACGGTCTACGACGCCCTCGGCGCCGAGGTCACCGTCGTCGAGATGGCCGACCAGCTCATCCCCGGCTGCGACCCCGACCTGGTCAAGCCGTTGGCCAAGCGGGTCGGCAGGCGCTACGCGGCCGTCCACCTAAAGACCAAGGTCGAGGGGATGGAGGCGCAGGAGGACGGCATCCACGTCTCCTTCGCGAGCGAGGAGCACGTCTTCGATCGGGTCCTCGTCGCGGTCGGCCGCACCCCGAACGGCGCGGCGCTCGGGATCGACGCCGCGGGGGTCGAGGTCGACGAGCGCGGGTTCCTCGGCGTCGACGAGCACCTGCGCACGAACGTGCCGCACATCTTCGCCATCGGCGACGTCTGCCGCGGCCCGATGCTTGCCCACAAGGCCACCCACGAGGGGCACCTCGCCGCCGAGGTCGTCTCCGGGGAGGGGCACGTCTGGGACGTCCAGGCGATCCCGTCGGTCGCCTACACCGATCCGGAGGTCGCGTGGGCCGGGCTCACCGAGACCGAGGCCAAAGAGCAGGGGACGACCTACGAGAAGGCGCTCTTCCCGTGGGTGGCCTCCGGCCGGGCGATCGGCGTCGGCCGCACGGACGGCAGCACGAAACTCCTGTTCGACCCGGAGAGCCGCCGCCTGCTCGGTGCGGGCATCGTCGGCGTCGGCGCGGGAGAGCTCATCGCCGAGCTCGTCCTGGCCCTGGAGATGGGGGCCGACATCGAGGACGTCGCGCTCTCGGTCCACCCGCACCCGACGCTCTCGGAGACCGTCGGCCTCGCCTCCGAGGCGGGAGCCGGCACGATCACCGACCTACCGAAGCGGCGCGTGCGGTAGTCGCACTGAGGCTCCGCGCATGCGCTTCGGCATCATCACCGGCGGCGGCGACTGCCCCGGGCTCAACGCGGTCATCCGTGCCGTGGTCCGCAGCGCGCTGCTCCACGGCGACGAGATCGTCGGCTTCCGCGACGGGTGGGGCGGGGTACTCGACGGTGACTGCCTGGACCTCCCGATCGAGAAGGTCGCCGGGATCCTCCCGCGCGGCGGCACGATCCTCGGGACCTCGCGCCGCAGCGCGCTCGAGCACCGCGACATCGTCGCGCAGCGCTTCGCCGAGCAGCGCCTGGACGGCCTCATCGCGGTGGGCGGCAACGGGACGCTCTTCGCCGCCAACGCGCTCTCCGACCAGTTCCCGATCGTCGGGGTCCCGAAGACGATCGACAACGACATCTCCGGCACGGACCGGACCTTCGGGTTCGACACCGCCGTTCACATCGCCACCGCGGCGATCGACCGGCTCCACACGACCGCGGAGAGCCACTACCGCAACCTGGTCGTCGAGGTGATGGGCCGCAACGCCGGCTGGATCGCCTTGCACGCCGGCCTCGCCGGGGGCGCCGACGTGATCCTCGTGCCGGAGCGACCGTTCGACATCGCCGAGGTCGCCGAGCGCGTGCTTGCGCGACGCTCCCGCGGCCGGGGGTTCTCCATCGTGGTCGTCGCCGAGGGCGCCACGGCCCGGGGTGGGGACCCGCTCCACAAGGGGCGGATGGATCCGGTCGGCCGGCCGCTGCTCGGCGGCATCGGTCACTGGCTGGAACGCGAGCTGGAGGAGCGCACGAAGGCCGAGACCCGCGTCGTCGTCCTCGGGCACATGCAGCGCGGCGGCACCGCGACGGCTTACGACCGCGTGCTCGCCAGCCGCATGGGCCAGCGCGCTCACCTGGCCGCCCACGCGGGCGAGTTCGGCTGCATGGCGGCGCTGAAGGGCCCGTCGATCGAGCTCGTCCCGCTCGCCGAGGCGACCGTCCCGAACCTCGTGCCGGACGCCGAGCTCGACCTCGCCGAGGCGTTCCTCGGGTGAGCCCCGGGCGCGCTCGTCCGAGGCTCAGGGCTCGATGACGTTGCCCGGGTCGGGACGGAGCTCCGGCGGCGCCTGGCTGTAGTCACCGAACGGCCCGTCGCGGCGCTCGACCACCGTGCGGACGCCCTGCTGCTCCGCGGTATCGATGAACGCGCGCGCGTCCGGCGTGTTGCGCATCAGCCCGTCGAGGATCGGACCGAGCGTCTGCGTCGAGGCAAGGCCCATGTTCTCGTAGGCGTGGTTGACGACGAGCTTCATCGCGGCCAGCTGGGAGCTCGGGATCGCTGCGAGCTCCGCGGCGAGCTCCGTCACCCGCGCCTCGAGCCGGGCGAAGGGCACCGCCTCGTTGATCAGCTCGACATCGGCCGCCTGCCTACCGGTCAGCGGCCGTCCGGTGAGCGCGTGGTACTTCGTCCGGGCGAGCCCGAGCCGGTAGATCCACATGCCGGAGAGGTAGCTGCCCCACATCCGGCTGTAGGGCGTGCCGATCACCGCGTCCTCGCTGGCGACCACGAGGTCGGCGCAGAGCGCGAAGTCGCTCCCGCCGCCGACGCACCAGCCGTGCACCTGGGCGATCACGGGCTTCGGCGAGCGCCAGATCGCCATGAACTTCTGGGTGGGCGCGATCTCCGGGGCGGTGGCGGCGATGAAGTCCTTGCCCGGGTCCCAGGCACCGTCCGTGCTCATCATCTCGCCCCAGTGCTGGAACCCCCCGCCGAAGTCGTAGCCGGCACAGAACGCCCGGCCCGCGCCCCGCAGGACGATGACCTTCACGGCCGGATCGCGCACCGCGCGGCCGACCGCGGCCTCGACCTCGTCGGGCATCGGCGGGACGATGGTGTTGAGCTGCTCCGGTCGGTTGAGGGTGATCGTCGCGACCGCCCCCTCGACCGCGTAGAGGATCGTCTCGTAGGCCGGGTTCGACATGCCCCGGTTCTAACGCACACGGCGAGCCGGGCGCAGCCCAGTTCGCCATTCGGTCCGAGTCCGTTTGTACAACCGGTCCAGCCTGGGTTCTGGACGCCTGGCTAAACGCACGGCGCACGCGGCCTGGAAGCATCGCCCGCCATGAAGCTCGTAACCGCGATCGTGCGACCCGAACGGGTCAACGACGTCCTGGAGGCCCTCTACCGCGCGGAGATCAGCGGGGTGTCCATCACCCGCATCCAGGGGCACGGGGGAGAGCTCGAGCGGGTGGAGAACTACCGGGGCACGAGCGTGCAGATGGTGCTCGCCGACAAGACCCGCTTCGAGGTCGCGGTCTCCGACGGCTTCCTCGAGACGACGATCGAGGCGCTCTGCACCGGCGCACGGACCGGTGAGGTCGGGGACGGCAAGATCTTCGTGACCGAGCTCGAGCGCGTGGTCCGCATCCGCACCGGTGAGACCGACGACGCCGCTGTCACGCCGGAGCGCCGGGTATGACCGGCATCGACACCGGGGACACCGCGTGGATCCTCATGGCCACGGCGCTCGTGCTCCTGATGACCCCGGCCCTCGGGCTCTTCTACGCGGGCCTCGTCCGGGAGAAGAACACGCTGAACACCTTCATGATGTGCCTGGCCGCCTTCGCCGTGGCGGGTGTCTCCTGGGCGGCGATCGGCTACTCGCTCGCCTTCGACGGGGACGGTGCCCTCGTCGGTGGCCTGGACCACGCGTTCCTGGCCGGCGTCGACTTCGCGCCGCGCGAGGGGCAGACGATCCCGCACCTGCTCTTCTTCGCCTTCCAGGGCACGTTCTGCATCCTCACCGTCGCGCTGGTCGGCGGCGCCGTGGTGGAGCGGATGCGCTTCGTCCCGTTCCTCGCCTTCGCCGCGCTCTGGTCGATTCTCGTCTACCCGGTCCTCGCCCACTGGGTCTTCGGCGGCGGCTGGCTCGCCGCGCGCGGCACGCTCGACTTCGCGGGCGGCGTCCCGGTCGAGATGGGCTCGGGCTTCTCCGCCCTGGCCGCCGCGCTCGTGGTCGGCGCGCGCAAGGACTACGGGCGCCAGGCGCTCATCGGGCACAACGCGATGTTCGTGCTCGTCGGTGCGGGCCTCTTGTGGTTCGGCTGGCTCGGCTTCAACGGCGGCAGCGGCCTCGGCATCAACCAGGCCGGGATCCTCGCCTTCGTCAACACGGTCCTCTGCCCGTGCGCGACGCTCGTCGTCTGGTTCCTGCTCGACTACCTGCGCGGCCGGCAGGTCACCGCGGTGGGCGCCGCGACCGCGATCATCGTCGGTGCCGTGGCCATCACCCCGGCGGGCGGCTTCATCAGCCCCGGCTGGGCGCTCGCCCTCGGCGGCGTCGCGGCCCTGCCGTGCTACTTCGCGATCCAGTGGCGGCCGCGCACGCGCGTGGACGAGACGCTCGACGTCCTCGCCGCGCACGGCATCGCCGGCCTCACGGGCATGCTCTTCATCGGGGTCGTCGCGAGCGTCTCCTGGAACGGCGTGGCCGACGGCCTCATCTACGGCAACGCCGACCTGCTGCTCGACCAGGCGCTGGCCGTCCTCGTCGCCCCGCTCTACGCGTTCGGAGCGACGTTCCTGCTGCTCCGCGGCATCGCCCTGGTCACCCCGCTGCGGGGGAGCGAGACCGAGGAGGCGCAGGGGATGGACATCATCCACCACGGCGAGGAGGCCTACCCGACCGGCGAGGGTGCGCTGCTCTTCCGGACCGAGCCGACGCGCCGGGAGGAGCCCGCAAGCGTCTGAGCGCGCTCCGGGCGTCCAGGCTGCTGGACGACTGCGTTCCTAGTGCGCCAGGTCTGGGTAAGTTGGCACGGTGGACTGCGACGATCAACCCGCGCGCCGGCGACCATCCGGGTCGCTTCGCTACCTGCCGCTCGTGCTGGTCACGACGTTCGCGGTCGTCGTCGCTCCGCTCCTCGCGGTCGTATGGCTCCGCGACGAGGGCGTGCTCATGTCGGCGTGGGCCGGCGTGCTCGTTGCCGTCGCCGGTTCCCTGGCGGTCTCCTCGCTGGGCGGGATGCTCTGGAAGCGGACGGCCCATTCGGGCGACATGCTCTTCAGCGATCTCATGGTCTGGGGGTGGCTGCACCGCTGGCGCAGCGCGCGCCGGGTTGAGGCGGCCACGGCACTCCTGGCCTCCCGCGGCGGTCTGTCGTCCGCGATCTCCGGGAGGGAGCTCGACGACGAGCAGAAGACGGCGTTGCTGGCCGGCCTCATCGGCGATCTCGAGGGCCGCGACCCCTACACGAACGGTCACTCGCGCCGGGTCGCCCGCCACGCGGCGGACATCGCCACGCAGATGGGGCTGGAGCGGCGGGAGGTCGCCAAGATCAGGGCGGCGGGGGCGGTTCACGACGTCGGCAAGGTCCACACGCCCGTCGCGATCCTGCACAAGCCGGGGGCGCTCAGCGAGGAGGAGTTCGCGGTCGTAGCGCACCATCCGGTCTCCGGTGCGGACATGGTCGAGGTGCTCGGCGACCCCGAGCTGACCGCGATGGTGCGCCACCACCACGAGCGCCTGGACGGCGCCGGGTACCCCGACGGGCTCGGAGGCGAGGGGATCCCGCTGGGTGCGCGCATCCTGGCGGTCGCCGACACCTTCGACGCCATCACCTCCACCCGCTCCTACCGGCGGGCGCATTCTCACGACGAGGCGCTGCGCATCCTGGCCCGTGGCGCCGGGACCCAGCACGACCCCGAGGCCGTCCGGGCGTTCGAGCGCTGCTACGCAGGCCATCGCCCCGTGGCGATGTGGGCGGGGGTGGTCAACGCGGTCTCGCGGGTGACGCCGGCCTTCGGGGCGAGCGCCGGCGGAGGCGCCACGGGTGTCGGCTCGGCCGGGGTCGGCACCGCTGGCGCGTGGATCGCCGCCGCCACCGTCGCCGCGGGCGGGATCGGCATCTCCACGGGGCTGCGGGCCCCCGATGCCTCCGGGGCGCAGGAGGGCGAGGTGAGCACCACGGTCCGGGCCACCGCTGCGGCCTCTCCGTCCGGCGCACCCTCCGGGCGGCAGCCCAAGGCGACCCGATCCTCACAGGGGGCAACGGGCTTCAAGCGGGCCGCCCTCCGGGCGGGCGGGGCCCGGACGGCTGCCCCGGCGCTGCCCGGGCAGCAGGCGCCCGCCGGTCCGAGCGCCGCTGCCTTCCAGGGGGCCGCCCGGCAGGCGGCCTCCTCCCCGGCGCCCGCCGGCGGAACAGCATCGGCAGCAGCCGTGCCACCGGCGCTCGCTCCGAAGGCGATCGCCGGCCCCACGGCCAGGATCGAAACCGTGCAGCGGACCCCGCAGCGCTCGCCGGTCACGGGCGAGGCGGCCAAGAAGCGCAAGGACGCCAAGCCGCCGAAGAACGTCAAGCCGGCGGAGAAGGCCGGGCGGACGAAGACGTTGCCGCAGAGCAGCAAGTTCGGGCAGGCCGAGGCGGCCAAGCGGAGAGCTCAGAAGCAGGCATCAGCCGAGAAGCGTTCGCTGGCAGGAGACCAGGCGAAGCCGAACGAGTAGGCCGAAGCCAAGGGGCAAGGACGAGGCGAAGCGGCAGGGCAGGAAGCAGACGGAGCCCACGCGTACGCAGCCCTGGGCATGCGCCGGATACCGTGCCGTGCCGTGCGCCTGCGTCTCCGCCTGGTCTCCACCTACTGCTGGGCGCTGATCGGGCTCACCTGCCCGATCTTCTTCGTCGGCGCGCTCGTGGTCTGGGCGGTCACGCTCCCGTTCGACAGGAGGAAGGTCGTCCTGCACTTCTACTCATCCGCGTGGGCGAGCTTCTACCTCGTCGCCAACCCGATGTGGAAGGTCCGCGTGAAGGGGCGCGAGCACCTGCCCTGGCGCGGCGGCGCGGTGCTCGTCGCCAACCACGCCTCGCTCATCGACATCCTCGTGCTGTTCGCCCTGATGCGCCCGTACAAGTGGGTCTCCAAGGCGGAGAACTTCAAGCTCCCGTTCGTGGGCTGGAACATGCACATGAACGACTACGTCCCGCTCGTGCGCGGTGACCGGGCGTCGGTGATCACGATGCTCGCCCACTGCTCGCGCCATCTGCGCGCCGGCAGCCCGGTGCTCTTCTTCCCCGAGGGCACGCGCTCGAAGGACGGTCGCCTGAAGCCGTTCAAGGACGGGGCCTTCGAGCTCTCGGTCGAGCACGGCGTGCCGATCATCCCGATCGCGGTTCACGGCACGGGGCGCGCGCTGCCCAAGCACGGCATGGTGCTCGAGGAGCACGTGGACGCCCGGGTGGAGATCCTCCCGCCGCTCGACCCCGCCGCCTTTGACGGGGTGGACGCCCTGCGTGAGGCCGCCCGTGAGCAGATCGCGGCGGCGCTGGGGGAGCCCGTGGCCCGCGCGGGCGTGCGCGACGTGGCTTCCACCCGCTGAGCCTCGGGTAGGCTCGCGCCCCATGAGCGAGCTCCACGTGCACACGATCACGGTCTCCGATCCGGACCACCTCGGGCTCGAGCTGAACACGCTGCGCGATCTGCACGCGCCGTGCTCGGTCGTCTCGGTCAGCCATGACGTCGAGCAGCAGGAGGGTGGGGAGCGCTGGACGGTGCTCGTCGTGCTCGAGATCGGGGACGAGCGGGCGATGGACCAGGCCGCGGAGGCCGTCGAAGCGCGGGAGTGAGCCGCCGACCCACGGAGCGCTGCTCCGTCGGGTCTGGCCGGCGGGTTCTCAGCCGAAGCGCCGGATCCAGTCGACGACCGTCGCCCAGGCGGGGCTGTCGGGCTCCAGATGGTCGAAGTGCCCAACGCCGGGGAGCAGCGCGAGCTCGCACTCCTCGCCCGCGGCCTCCGCGAACGCGGTGACCATCGGCGTCGGCACGAGATCGTCAAGCTCACCTTGGACGACGAGGGTCGGGACGCCGAGGGGGAGCTGCTGCACGGGTGAAGCTGCCGCGTAGGCGTCGGCCCGGGTCTCGGGCGAGCCGCCCATGAACGTCTCGATGATCTCAACGCCCGGCCCGCCGAGAGCGTGGGCGTGGAGGACGTCGGTGACCGGGGCCTGGGCGATCGTGGCGCGCACTCGGACGGTCGCGCCGGAGCGGGCGGCGTCGAGCAGCGTGAGGTGCCCGCCCGCCGAGTGGCCGATCGAGGCCACGCGGGTGAGGTCGAGCGGCTCGCCGGTGAGCGTCGCGAGGTGATCGGTGGCCGCGGCGACGTCCCCGAAGGTCTGCGGCCAGCCGCCGTCCCCGCCGCCGCCGAGCCGCCGGTACTCGACGTTCCAGCTCGCCCATCCGCGGGAGACGAGGTCGGCGCAGAGGCCGACCATCCGGTCCGCCCCGCCGTTGGCGGTCGTCCAGAAGCCGCCGTGGACGACGACCGCCACCGGCCACCCCGCCGCGGGCGGCTCGCCTTCGGGCAGCGTCAGCTCCGCGACCTGATGGGGGTGAACACCGTAGGTGTGGTTGGCCATCGCTCGACCGTACGGGCGCGCCGCGCAAGAGATCCATGGCGACGTCTAACAGTCGAACCGCTCGTCGTTGGGGCCTGCGCCTCACGGGCCTTCCGCGTTGGCGGGAAGCTCGATGCGGACGCCGAGGTCGCGGGCGACGCGCTCGGCCAGGTGATGGGCCCGGCGTGGGTCCCCGTCGATGACCGGCTCGCAGACGATCGGCTCGGCGAGCTGCTCGTCGTCGAGGAACTGGTCGAAGGAGAAGTCCACGTGCTCACCGGAGGGCAGGACGTTCCAGGCGTGCCCGTCGGGCGTCCGCTCGCCGTCCCGGTCGAGGACGGTCGCGATGACGATGTCGCCGCCGTAGATCGCCCGGACGACGAGCGCGGAGACGGCGCACTGCCCGAGGGCCCGGTTGCCCTCGCTCCACAGCTCGGGGTCGTCGCTGGTCTCGCGCTCCCAGGCGGCGCGGATGGCACGCTCGACCTCGACAAGGGAGGGGGTCTGCGGGTCAGCGGTGTCCCCGAGCATCGCGCTGCACGGTAGAGCGTCCGGCCGAGGCGCCCGCGCGGCAGCCC
>JACDAP010000503.1 GCA_013695395.1 Solirubrobacterales bacterium | reverse complement strand
GGCTTTCGCCTGCCGCCGAATCTCCTCCTGAGGCGTAAGTCCGAGATATTTTCTCACCTGACGTTCCAATGTTCTGTAACCTTCGCCGTGCCCAGTCTTTCACTGGTTGATTTGACTTTCGTCCACTACGACATGAGTTTGCCGTGTTGATATTTGCTCACGAAATGAAACGCCTTGTGTAAGTCGCTATTGTCAAACCGCTTCGTAAGCTCCGATCCGCAACTCCGCCGCGATCGCATCTGCGTTGATGAATCGCAAACCGCTGTCAGCTAGCTGCGTTGCAAAGAAGGTCGATTTACCGGCACCGTTGGAGCCGGCAATGGCGACCACGATTGGCCGGTGGTCGAGAAAGTCAAAGCCGATCACTGCAACTTATTGTAATCCGCACACCGAATCTGTTGGCCGTAGTGGGAGTCCGAAGGCAACTCAGAACGTAGGCCACTCAATATATCTGGTGCGGCGCGAATTACTATCAGCTTACTCCATCCAATTCTTGGGTGGCAAGTTGCTTCGAGCCGGTGGCTGACGAATTTTCGCGACTGACCCTGCTCTGGACTCGTCGATTGCAGAGGTCCAACCGGAGACCTTCGCAGCCACCGGTTTGCCTTCCGCTTACGAATCCTCAGATGACGTCCCAATCCAAAGACCATCAATAAGTACTTCGATCCGGAAAGCTGCTCGAAGACAACTCTTCTAACGACTCTCTACTCTACCCCAGATCGGTCCGACAATGACGAACATCTCCGAAAACGACGCTAACTCAACTAGGGATGCTGCGCCAGCCCAGCCATCGATCCTGATCGGCATCGATTGGGCTGACAGCGAACACGCTTACTGTGTCCGCCTGCCCAACGGTACGACCCTGAACGGATCGTTCAAACAGAAGCAACCGGCCATCGAAGCCTGGATTAAAGAGATTTCGGCAGCCACGCCGGGCGCCACGCTCGACGTGTGCATCGAGACCTCCACCGGACCGTTGATCAATGCACTGATGGAGTACGAACAAGTTCGCATCTTCCCCGTCAATCCACTGGCGCTAGCCAGCTATCGCAAAGCGTTCGCACCTGGCGGAGGAAAGAATGATCCGGTCGATGCCAAACTTATCATGCAGTTCCTTCACCACTACCGCGAACAACTCCGTGAGCTACGTCGCAACTCGCCCCAGACCCGCGAACTGGCCGCGTTGACCCAAGATCGACGCACTTTCGTCGAACAACGCGTCGCATTGTCCAATCGCTTCATGACCAAGCTAAAGGCCTATTTCCCAACAGTTTTCGAGCTAAAGCCTGCTCGTGCCTACTCCGAATTCGTCGTCGCACTCGTCGCTCGCTATCCAACACTGGAACAAGCTCAGAAGGCGGGTAAGACTAAACTGCGCAAGTTGTTCTACGGAAAAGGAACCAAAGAAAAGATCGAATTGCGGCTGCAACTGATCATGGACGCCGAGCCGCTTACCAGCGATCCAGTACTGCTTCGCACCGCGGCCAGGCAATGCCAAGTCCTCGCTCGCCAACTGCAAATGCTTAACGATTCGATCAAGCTGTACGACGGACAAATCAAGTTGCTAGTCAAGCAGCACGCCGACTACGCAGTCGTCGCCCACTTGCCCGGAGCTTCCTATCGCACCCATGCGCGGATGATTGCCGCACTGGGCGACGACCGCGCTCGCTTCGCCAATGCCGAGTGCTTGCAAGCCGCCGCTGGCATCGCGCCCATCACCACACAAAGCGGTAAGTCGCACTTAGTGTCAGCTCGCTGGTCTTCGTCCAAGTTCATGCGCCAAACGTTCCACGAATACGCCGGTTTATCGATCGGCAAGTGCGCTTGGGCCAAGGCCTACTACGATTCGCAGATAACCAAAGGCAAGTCGTCTCAAACAGCCAAACGCGCGCTGGCGTTCAAGTGGATTCGCATCATCTTTCGACTCTGGCAATCGCGTATGCCATACAGTGACGTCCATTACACCGAGCGACTAGTTACTACCGGATCGCCCCTAGCCAAGAAGATCCAAGCTGCCTGACAAGCCATTTTCTAGCTCACGTACTCGACTACGCCACACGAGACGAATTTGCCGTGCAGAAGTTGTCGAATACTGACTGAAAACTTGTTCTAATAAATTCCAAGAAAACCAAAAACCTATTGACGCGATGCCTCAGATGTCTCCGGTTCACGGCTTTGTTCTGCGATGCTTGGTGTCTAAACGCGGGAGCTTCGCCTGCTTTCGCATACGCAGTAACTCCGATAGCAGGCCTGTACCTGAGAGTTGCTTCTTGGTCTTCGCGTTAAACGTCTCCACTAGTTGTTGAAG
>JACDAP010000494.1 GCA_013695395.1 Solirubrobacterales bacterium | reverse complement strand
CCCCGCGGGCGCCCCGGTCGCCGCCAGCCCGCTCACGCCGGTGCGCCGACGTCGGCCTGCGGACTGACCGGTAGCGGGAAGCCGGCCGCCCGGGCCCGTTCGGCGCCGGCCCGGCGCTCGGTGGCGGTGTCCGCCAGGTACTCGTCGAAGTCGACCTGGATCGTGTGGCGCTTGGAGGAGACGTAGCGCCTGCCCATCGCCGCGAGGTCAGCCGCGATGTCGACGCGCTGCTCGGCCGGGCTGGGCGGGAGGTAGTCACCCCGGAGGGTCTCGGCGATCCAGCGGCCCTGCTCCTCGGCCAGCGGCATGACCGCGCCGAGCGGCTGGAGCAGCCCGACGAAGAAGACGTTCGGGATGTCGGGGTGGTGCACGCGGCGGAAGAGCTCGATGCGGTTGCCCGGGGCGGAGATGAGGTCCTCGTCGAAGAACGGGAACGTGATCTGGTAGCCGGTGCAGTAGACGACGACGTCGCAGGGCACGCGCGTCCCGTCGGTGAACTCGATCTCGCGCTCGTGCAGGCGCGCGATGTTCGGGCGCGGGGTGACCTTGCCGTGCCCGATCCGGTCGAGGATCCGCCCCGAGACGGTCGGGTGGGCCTCGCCGTAGCGGTGGTCGGGCTTCGGCAGCCCGTGCTTCTCCATCGGGCCGCTCGCGGCGAGGATGAGCTTCTCGAGCGCCCAGCGGCGGATCTTGAACGGGATGCGGATGTCGTTCTTGAGCTGGTCGGTCGGGCGGCCGAGCAGGTACTTCGGCGTCACCCACACGCCGCTGCGGGCGCTCAGGTACGTGCTCTTCGCGACGTAGGAGCTCTCGACCGCAATGTCCATCGCCGAGTTGCCCATCCCGAGCACGACCACGTTCTTGCCGCGCAGCTGGTCGTCGGAGAGGTAGGCGTGCGCGTGGAGCTGCTCGATCTTCGTGGTGTCGTGCCCGGGGAAGGCGGGCTCGGGCATCCGCGGGTTCCAGTGGTGGCCGTTGGCGACGACGAGCGCGTCGTAGCGGTGCTCGCTGCCATCCTCGAGGGTGATGGTCCACCGGCCATCCCCTGTGCCCCTCGACGTGCCGGAGGCACCGTCCGGGGTATCAGCTCGGGCGGCGTTCCGCACCGGGGTCTGGAAGTGGATGTGCTCGCGGAAGCCGAAGTGGTCGACGTAGTCGTCGAAGTAGGCGGCGATCTGCTCGTGGTGTGGGTAATCGGGGTACTCCTTCGGCATCGGGAAGTCCGAGTACTCCATCTTGTCCCTGGACGTGTTGATGTGCAGCCCCTCGTAGGCCGCGCTCATCCCGTTCGTGTTGCCGAAGACCCAGTTGCCGCCGATGCGGTCCGACGCCTCGTAGCAGTCGAACGGCACGCCCTTCTCGTGGAGGGCCTTACAGGCGGCGATGCCGGAGGAGCCGGCACCGATGACACAGGTCTTGGGGAGCGACATGCGCGGAGGTTCCCACAAAAGTGACGCCTCCGTCAAGTTTGTTCGCTGCACGCTCAGGTGAGTGCGTGCGTCGCCGCGGTTCGACTCAGCCCGCACCCGAGACCGACGGCGCGCGCTCGGCCCGGCTCGAGGGCGGAGCCGCGGGGGGCTCGCCCTCCCCCGGCCCACCTCCGGCCCGCGGCGGCTTTCGCAGCGAGGCCACCACCGACACGGCGAGCGCGAGCACGATGAACCCGAGCGAGACCGCCGTGGGCAGGTGGTACAGATCCTCGGTGAGCATCTTCAGACCGATGAAGATGAGGATCGCCGCCAGGCCGATCGGCAGGTAGACGAACCGGTCGCGCGCGCCTTCCAGCAGCGCGAAGAGCGCCCGCAGGCCGAGCAGCGCGAACGCGTTGGCGGCGAAGACGATGAAGACGTCGGTGGTGATGCCGAAGATCGCCGGGATCGAGTCGACCGCGAAGATGACGTCGGCGGTCGCGACCGCAGCCACCACCGCCAGCAGTGGCGTCGCGTGGCGCTTGCCGTTCTCGACCACGGTGTAGGCGTCGCCGTGGTAGCGGCTGCTCACCGGCATGGCCAGCCGCAGCATCCGCACCCCGATGTTCTGGTCGGGGTCGACGTCTTCCTTGTCGTCCCGGTGCCGGAGCATCTGCACGCCGGTGTAGAGCAGGATCGCCCCGAAGAGGTAAAGCACGAAGGAGAGGGCCTCGACCAGCGAGGCGCCGATCACGATGAAGATGGCCCGCAGGACGAGCGCGAGGATGATCCCGATCTGCAGCACGTCCTGGCGGTTGGCCACGGGGACGGCCATCGCGCCGAAGATCAGGGCGAAGACGAAGACGTTGTCGAGCGAGAGCGAGCGCTCCAGCAGATAGCCCGTGAGGAACTCGCCGCCGACCTTCGAGCCCTCGGTGATGTAGAGCAAGCCGCCGAACAGGAGGGCGACGACGATCCAGATGATGCTCCAGATCGTCGCCTTGCGCATCGTCGGCGGCGTGTGATGGTCCCGCTGGAAGAAGAAGAAGTCGATGGAGAAGGCGACCGCGATGAACGCGATCAGCCCGACCCACATGAAGAGGTTTGCGTCCACGGTCGTCAGTGTTTCTCCGAAAGCTCCGCGCAGCCTAAGCGCGGTGCGACAGGATCATGCCCCGGCGGGCATCCCGCCGCTGGTGTGAAGGGGCGGGCCCTCAGGGCCCTCGTCCTGCGCGGAGACGTTCCCGGAGAGCACCGCGGAGCGGGCCTCCTCGTGGCCGATCCGGTGGAGGAACCGATCGGCCATGCGGGCCGCCTGACGCCCCTCGTTGATCGCCCAGACGATGAGCGACTGACCGCGACGGCAGTCCCCGGCGGCGAAGACCCCGTCGACCGACGTCGCGTAGGCGCCCGCCTTCACGTTGCCGCGCTGGTCCTTGGCGAGCTCGAGCGCGTCGAGCAGCTTCGGCTCGGGGTGCAGGAATCCCATGGCCAGCAGCACGAGGTCGGCCTTGATCTCCCGCTCGCTGCCCTCGACGGGGCCGAACGGAGGCGCGGGCTCGGCGTCGGCGACGACCAGGGCGCGCACGCCGCCCTCCGCGGTGCCCTCGAACCGGGTGGTGATGACGGAGAAGGCGGCCTCGGACTTCTCGGTCGCGCGCCCCTCCTCCTGCGCGTAGGAAAGGCGGAACTTCTGGGGCCACTGCGGCCAGGGGGTCCGCTCGTCGTTGCGGTGCTGCGGCGGCTCGGGGAGCAGCTCGAGCTGGGTGACCGAGGCGGCGCCCTCGCGCAGGGAGTTGCCGACGCAGTCCGCGCCGGTGTCGCCGCCGCCGATGACGACGACGTGCTTGCCCTTCGCGGTGATCTCGCCGGTGCCGACCTCGTCGCCCTCGGCGGACTGCGCCGTCGCCACGGCGCGGTTGCGCACGTAGAGGTAGTCCATCGCCGGGTGGACGCCGGTGAGCTCGCGGCCGGGGACCGGGAGGTCGCGCGGCACGCGGGAGCCCGTGGCCAGCACCACGGCCTCGAACTCGTCGCGGAGCTGATCCACGGTGATGTCGACACCGACGTCGACGCCGCAGCGCAGCTCGACGCCCTCGTCGACGAGCTGCTGCACACGGCGCTCGACGACGTGCTTCTCGATCTTGAAGTCCGGGACGCCGAAGCGAACCAGGCCGCCGGCGGCCTCGTCGCGCTCGAAGAGCGTCACATCGTGCCCTGCGCGGCGCAGCTGCTGCGCCGCGGCCAGGCCCGCGGGGCCCGCACCGACGACGGCGACCGTGCGGCCGGTCAGCGCGCTCTCCTCCGGCGGCTCGGGTTGGACCCAGCCCTCTTCCCAGGCGCGGTCGATGATCGCGTTCTCGATCTGCTTGATCGTGACCGCGTCGCCCTCGCGGATCTCCAGGACACAGGCGGCCTCGCACGGCGCGGGGCACAGCCGCCCGGTGAACTCAGGGAAGTTGTTCGTCGCGTGGAGCTGCTTGATCGCGTCCGCGTAGCGATCGAGGTAGACCAGGTCGTTCCAGTCCGGGATGAGGTTCCCGAGCGGGCAGCCGTTGTGGCAGAACGGCACGCCGCACTCCATGCAGCGCGCGCCCTGCTCCGCCAGCACCTCCTGCGGCCGCTCTACGAGGAACTCCTCGTAGTCGGTGAGCCGCTCCTGCGCGTCGCGGTAGGAGACGTTGTGCCGCTCGATCTTCAGGAATGCCCCGAGCTCACCCATGGCTACTCCCCCTCCCCGCCGCGGGCGGCCGGCGCGCCGACGACGTCGACCGCGTCCTCGGCGAACTCGTCGGCCTCGGGTGCGCTCTCGGTCTCCTCCTCGGCGGCGAGCTCGGCGAGCACGCGCTTGTAGTCGGCGGGGAAGACCTTCACGAACCGCTCGCGCATCGCGTCCCACTCGGCCAGGACCGCCGTGGCCTTCTGCGAGCCGGTGCGCCGCTGGTGCTCGGAGACGAGCTCGAAGCACTCCTGCGCGTCGACGTCGTCCAGCGCCTCGAGCTGGTCGAGCATCGCCGGGTTGAGCTTGTCGCGGAAGGCGCCGTGCTCGTCGAGCACGTAGGCGAAGCCGCCGCTCATGCCCGCGGCGAAGTTGCGGCCCGTAGGGCCGAGGACGACGACCCTGCCGCCCGTCATGTACTCACAGCCGTGGTCGCCGACGCCCTCGACGACCGCGCTGGCGCCCGAGTTGCGCACGCCGAAGCGCTCGCCGGCCTGGCCGCAGAAGAACGCGCGGCCGCTCGTGGCGCCGTACAGGACCGTGTTGCCGACAATGACGTTCTCCTCGGCGGCGTAGGTCACGCCGTCGGGCGGCTGGACGGAGAGCACGCCGCCCGAGAGGCCCTTGCCGGTGTAGTCGTTCGCGTCGCCGTGCAGCGCGAAGGTCACGCCCGCCATGAGCCAGCCGCCGAACGACTGGCCCGCCGAGCCGGAGAACTCCACCTCGATCGTGCCCTCGGGCAGCCCGTCGGCGCCGATCTCCTGGGCGATCTTGGAGGAGAGCATGCCGCCGACGCAGCGGTTGACGTTGCGCACCTTCGTGGTGATCGCGACGCGCTCGCCGCGGGCGATCGCCGGCTCTGACTGGAGGATGAGCTCGTGGTCCAGGGCATCCGCCAGGACGGGCGGCGGCGGCTGGGTCCGGTGGAGCGTGGTGCCTTCCGGGAGCTCGGGGCGGTGCAGAAGGTGCGAGACGTCGACCCCGCGGGCCTTCCAGTGCTCGATCGCCTTGTCGCCCTCGAGCAGGTCGACGCGGCCGATCAGGTCCTCGAAGCGCGCGATCCCCAACGAGGCCATGATCTGGCGCACCTCCTCGGCGACGAAGAAGAAGTAGTTGACGACGTGCTCGGGCTTGCCCTGGAAGCGCTTGCGCAGCTCGGGGTCCTGCGTCGCGATGCCGACCGGGCAGGTGTTCAGGTGGCAGGCGCGCATCATGATGCAGCCCGTCGCGATGAGCGGGGCGGTGGAGAAGCCCATCTCGTCCGCACCGAGCATCGCGGCCATGACGACGTCGCGGCCCGTCTTGAGCTGCCCGTCGGTCTGCACGACGATCCGCGAGCGGAGGTCGTTGAGCA
>JACDAP010000276.1 GCA_013695395.1 Solirubrobacterales bacterium | reverse complement strand
CGGGAGCAGCTGTCGCAGCCGTGGCGCTCGGCAGCGTCGCCGCGATGGCCTTCGCCTTCCCCGAGGGCGGCCGCCAACCGATGTCTCCTCTTGCGGTGCTCGCCGTGGCCGGCTGCTGCCTGGCGCTCCTGGCGACGCTGCCGCACCGCGAGCGCGTGCTCCGCATCGGGGTCGCGGCCTACCTCGCGGCGAGCCTCGCGATGTTCGTGCTCAGCACCCCGATGGGATCGAACGTTGCCCGCCTCGGCGCGACGTTCGGCGGGCCCCTCCTGGCCGCCGCCCTCGCCGGCTCCCCCGGACGGTCCGCCGCACCCCCAGGGTCCTGGCGCTCGTCGCGGCCGGCCTGATGGCCTGGCAGTGGTACGGCCCGGCCCGTGAGGTCGGGATCTCGGTCGGAGAGCCGTCCACCGAGGCCGCGTACTTCGCGCCGCTGCGCGCGGCCCTGGCCCGGCAGGGCGGCCCGGTGGGGCGCCTCGAGGTGCCGTTCACGCGGTCGCACTGGGAGGCGGTTCACCTCGCCAGCGGCTCCGAACCGATCCCGCTCGCGCGCGGCTGGAACACGCAGCTCGACCATCGCTACAACGGGCTCTTCTTCGGCACGGAGCCCCTGACGGCCGCGAGCTACCACCGGTGGCTGCGCCGCAACGCGGTGCGGCATGTCGCGGTCCCAGACGTCGCGCTCGACGCCGGGGGGCGGGCCGAGGCAGCGCTCGTGGCCGCAGGCCTCCCGTACCTGCGGGAGGTGTGGCGCGGCGCGCATTGGCGCCTCTACGCGCTGCGCAACCCGCTGCCCCTCGTCTCCGGGCCGGCGCGGCTCGTGGACTTCGGGCGGGACGGCTTCACCGTCGAGGTCCGGCGCCCGGGTCGAGTCCTCGTACGCACCCACCCGTCGCCGTACTTCGTCTCCCGCGGCGCGCCGGCCTGCCTCTCGGGGACCCCGGGCGGGTGGACGCGGATCGTCGCCCTGGCCCCCGGCCGCATCCGCGTCAGCGCGCGCTTCGCCCCGGAACGGCTCGCGGGGAACGCGCCGCGCTGCGAGCGCAACCCCACGCCGATCCCGGCCGAAGACGACCGCCCCGACGCTGTTACGCCGGGTTAGCGATGCTTTCCCCGAACCTTCCCCGAATCTTCACTGCTCTAGGCTTCCTCGCGGTCCATGCCGGTCCGTCTCCGACAGCTCTACGCCCGGGCGCTGCCCCACGGCCTCCTGGACCTGGCGCGCCAGCTCGCGTTCATGTTCGCCGCGTACACGCTGTACCGGTGGGTCCGCGGCTACGTCGACGACCCGGCCGGGGCTGCGGTCGCCTTCGAGAACGCACGCCGGCTGATCTCCATCGAGCAGGGCCTCAACCTCTTCGTCGAGCCACAGGTCCAGGCGTGGGCCCAGGGCGTCCCCGCCGTCGTCGACGTCTCGAGCTGGCTCTACATCAACGCGCAGACGACGGTGACCCTCGGCGCCCTTGTCTACCTGTACCTCGCGCACAACTCGTCCTTCTACTTCGTGCGCAACATGTTCGCGATCTCCTGGGTGCTCGCCCTGGTCGGCTACGCGGTCTACCCGACCGCCCCGCCGCGGCTCTTCCCCGAATGGGGCTTCTTCGACAGCGTCTCGGCCTTCACCGGGGTGAGCCACACCGATTCGGTCTCCGCGCTCTTCAACCCGTACGCCGCCGTCCCCTCGATGCACGTCTGCTTTGCGCTGATGGTCGGCTGGCCGCTCTCCCGGCTGCTCAGGAACCGTGCGCTCAAGACCTTCTGGGCCGTCTACCCGCTGCTCGTCGTCTTCGTGATCGTCACCACCGCCAACCACTTCCTGGCCGACGCCGTCCTCGGTGCGCTCACCGCGCTCATCGCCTTCGCGGGCGCCCGGGGGCTCGGCCGGCTGCGCCCCGCCGCCTGGAGCTGGAAGCAGGCCGCGATCGACCCGGCGCCGATCGTCGAGCCGGTCGCGGACGCCGTCCCGGCCGCGGTCGGCTGAACAACCTGCCTCCGTAACCGCGGGACGCCCGCGCGGTACGGTCCTGCGCCCCCATGAGCGACCAGCAGACCACCCAGCGAAACCGCGACGAGCGCAACCAGGCCCGCCAGGCGGCGCTCCGCGCGCCGATCGGCTCGGGCTCGCGACGCTCGGAGATGCGTAACGCGCTGATCGAGTCCCGCCTCACCCCGAACGCCATCTCGCTCACCGGGCTCGTCGGCAACGTCATCGCCGCCGTCCTCGTCTACCAGGAGCTCTTCCTCCTCGGCGGCCTCGCCTTCATCGCCGGCTCGATCATGGACACGCTCGACGGGCGTTACTCGCGCATGTCGGGCAAGGGCTCGCCGTTCGGGGCCTTTCTCGACTCCACGCTCGACCGCATGGAGGAGGGCATCGTCCTGATCGCCGTGGGCGCCTACTTCGCGCGGGAGGGCAACGACGCCGCGGTGGCCGCGACGGTCGCGGCCGTGCTCTTCTCGCTGATGGTCTCCTACACGCGCGCCCGCGCCGAAGCGCTCGGGGTGGAGTGCAAGGTCGGCATCGCCTCACGCGCGGTCCGCGTCGTGATCCTCTCCATCGGCCTGCTCTTCGCGACCGGCCCCGGCGACGTCGCGCTGCTCGAGCCCTCGATCTACGTGCTCGCCGGCCTCACCATCGTCACCACCTTCCAGCGGATCGCCCATGTGCGCTCCGCCCTGCTCCGCGGCCTGTAACCAGCCCGCGGCGGCAGGGTCCTTTCTGTCAGTTCCCCTCGACCCCAGGACCCCTTTCCCATGGCTTCAGACACGAAGAACGGCGCGACCAACGGCGCCTCGACCGACGGCACCGACCGCTACCAGCGCGACAAGGTGCGCGTGGCGATCATCGGTGTCGGCAACTGCGCCTCCGCCTTCGTGCAGGGCGTCGAGTACTACAAGAACGCGGACGCCACCAAGGACGTCCCTGGCCTCATGCACGTCGACCTCGGCGGCTACCACGTCTCCGACATCGAGTTCACGGCGGCCTTCGACATCAACGCGACGAAGGTCGGCACCGACCTCGGCGAGGCGATCTGGGCCGATCCGAACAACACGATGAAGTTCGCCGAGATGCCCGCGAAGCTCGGTGTGCCCGTCTACCGCGGCATGACCCACGACGGCCTCGGCAAGTACCTCAAGCAGCGGATCACGAAGGCCGACGGCGCGACCGCCGACATCATCCAGATCCTCAAGGACACGAAGACCGACGTCGTGGTCTCCTACCTGCCGGTCGGCTCCGAGGACGCCACCAAGTGGTACGTCGAGCAGATCCTGCAGGCCGGCTGCGGCTTCGTGAACTGCATCCCCGTCTTCATCGCCCGCGAGCCGTTCTGGGACGAGAAGTTCAAGAAGGCCGGGCTGCCGATCGTCGGCGACGACATCAAGAGCCAGGTCGGCGCGACCATCGTGCACCGCACGCTGGCTCGCCTGTTCGCCGACCGTGGCGTGAAGCTGATGCGCACCTCGCAGCTGAACGTCGGCGGCAACATGGACTTCTTCAACATGCTCGAGCGGGAGCGCCTCGAGTCCAAGAAGATCTCGAAGACCAACGCGGTCACCTCGATCATGGACCACGAGCTCCCGGCCGAGGACGTCCACGTCGGCCCCTCGGATTACGTTCCGTGGCTCACCGACCGCAAGTGGGCCCACATCCGCGCCGAGGGCCAGGCCTTCGGTGACGTGCCGCTGAACGTCGAGCTCAAGCTCGAGGTGTGGGACTCGCCGAACTCCGCCGGCATCGTCATCGACGCCGTGCGCTGCTGCAAGCTCGCGCTCAACCACGGACTGGGCGGCCAGATCGACGGCCCCTCGTCCTACCTGATGAAGTCGCCGCAGAACCAGCGGCCCGACGACCAGGCGCACCTCGACACGCAGAAGTTCATCGCGAAGTACGCGAAGAGCAAGCCGGTCGAGGTCAAGAAGGAGACGAACGCCGAGCGCGCCAAGAAGGCTGCCCCCGCCTCCTGATCCACGCACCGCAGCGCAGCACCGACGGCCCGCCCTTCCGG